>CAMVPJ010000012.1 GCA_947169395.1 uncultured Caryophanales bacterium | reverse complement strand
CTAGAATCATACCCTACTTCACCAAGATATCCTTCATCTTTATACCAAAATGAAATATTATAAGTATCCCCTTCACAACCATTTATGTTAAACTCTCTAGATAAACTACTATAATTTGCAGGATCCATACATATTTTTAAAGCATAATTGTTATTTGGTAACGTAACTACCTCAAAAACATCAGAGGGATTAACAGCAACTTCAGTTTCTATGTTATAACAAGATAAACTCCACCCATTTAATCCGCTTGAAAAATCAGAGTTTTCAATCATATTATACTTATTAGCAACTTCCCCTTCTTCTAATTGAATATCGTCAACATATAAAACTCCTATTTCATCTAAATATATTTTAATAGTTAAATCACTAATTGCATCTTCAGGATAAAAAATTGTTATTTCTTGTCTACAAAAATCATTTTCAGAATCAATAACTTGACTAATGGTTTCAACAGTCATATTATTAGAATCAATATAACTTAATGCAAGCCTAACTTTATTGCTGTTTTTCAAATATGCACTAAAAGTATAATTATAACCTTTAGGTACACTTACTGTTTGTGATAAAAATTCATTTATTGAACTATTAACAGCCTTCAAAGACTTTATACCCGTTCTATAATCTGTTTGAGCAATAGACAATACTGTATTTATTGAACTATTAAACAATATATTTTCTGACTCAAAACTTGTATTTAATAAATAGTTTTTAACATACTTATTAGATGGATTAGAGGTTACTATTTTATTTTTATATCTTGTATATTCCCCATACCCGGTAGTATAAGATTCTCCGTAGACACGTTGCATTCCATAAGCATTTTTTAAATCATTGCTTAATTTTAAATTATTTTTTGAAATTAAATTACCATATGAATTAAATGTCATTGTTTCGACTCTGTTTTTGTGGTCTGTTATAGTAGTTGAATCATATCCATAAGTAATAGATAAACTCTTTCCAATTGTATTATTTTGTCCAAATTCAGAAACTTTTTTTATCCTGTATGGAATTTCATCATAATATTCATATGATATTTTAAATCCGTCTGTATCTTCAATAATTGTTATTATATTTTTTATTGTATCATATGTAAATTGAATAGTTCCAAAGGAATTACTTATTTCAGAAACAATATTGTTTGAATAATTAATATAAGTAGATTCATTATTACATGATATTGTAATTGTGTTTGTTCCATATGTTATAGCAATCTCTTGATTATTAGAATCGACAATTCTAGAAATTGTATTGTTATTATTATAATAAATATTTGTAGTATTACCCATAGTGTCTTCAATTTGCGTTAAAAACGCCAAGGAACTATTTTTACTAAATCTTTTTATGTTATTATTCTTGTCTCTCATTATGTATTCATTTTGATTTTCTTCAACAACTAAGTCTAAGCCATCTTCATCTATATACTGCCCATTTGGTCCGGTTCCAGAATTAACAACATCTCCACCGCCAACATATTCACCATTTTTTTCCCTAAAATAATGGATTGTTCCATCTGCATCAACATATTCTAATTGGGTAATATCATCAATGATAACTTGCTTAATTGTTTGTTGTAAATCTAATCTATATCCAATACCATATCCTATATTATTATTTAATACAACATCATTTGTATTATAAACTAAATTTAAACTTGCAGGCAAATGACCACCAATTGTTTTACCTAATTGAAATACAGTAGTCAAATTACCATTATAGCTATTCACATATGCTTTTCCAATACTGAAATTTTGTATTTTATAATTCATGTATTTTTCTAAACCGTTTTGATTTCTATATGTTATAGCCAAAATAGGTTTAGGGTTTGTACCAGTTATAGTATTATTTTTTGAAAAAAACATTGGAATATCTTGAGTTGTATAGACTTCATCATTTAGTTTAAGCATAATACCATAATTTGGCGTATTCGAATACCATTTTCTTACCAGATTAGTTATATTTGCACAGTTAACCCAATTTTGCGTTATATTAAATACGTCATTATATATATAAACTCCATCTCTTGTATCAACAAAAGTAGCTTCTTTTCTATTATTATAATTATCATGCATACTTTCCCAAGTGGCTGTTGTTTCATCCCAACTTTGTGTAACATTATGAACGTTAATAATCTTCCCATTGTATTGGTTAGAGTTATAGAAATAACCCGTTAAAAAGAGTCTGGCATCTACAACCTGACTTCCAGTTCCTATTACAGGAAGTTCAAATTTTATTAAAGACCTATTAATTATATCTTGTCCATTAATTTTCTCAACTCCTACCTTTAATACATCTTGACTATTTCTATCGACTAATGTATCTCCTGGATAAATATATGTGTCATATACACTATTATTTTGCCCTGAATTTGTTATAGTAGGATCAATAATTACCGGATAACATGATTTTTTCAACCACTCTTCATCTAATAATAATTCCAATTTATATCCATCATCTAATTTTGATAAATTATAATATATATTATTATTTGTTACTTTATCAGAATCTATCATAAATGGAGCTTCTAATACAAATAACAATTCATCCTCATTTTTTGCTTGAATTCTCTTTCCATCACATAGTAAATTTAAATTAGTCTTAACAAAAAAGCTTATTTTATCTATATTATTTTTTTCTTTTATTATAATTTTTTCTTTAACTTTTGTAGGCATTATTTCATATTCAAAATCAATTCTATCAATGATATTTTCATATTTAACCAATTCATACAATTTATTTACGTTTTTTTCTTTAGTAATTGGAACTTTATTACATTCTAACATTGAAAATTCAATATAATTATCTAACCTCTTCATTTTCATAAAGCTACCACTACTATCTAACTTGAAATATACTTTGTAAGCATTATTTTTATTCTCATAATATTCTTTGCCTTTTATGAGAGTATTATCAATCTCTTCGTAAGTATCATTATTTCTAAAATGTATGTCATCGTCATATATCATTGCTACAATATTTCCATCATTTTTTAAAAAATGTTTTTCTCTTTCCCTTCTCAAGTTTATTAATTCAATTTCTTTCATTTTTTCTCCTCTCTATTTTTTGTATAATCATATTTTATCTTTTTTATCTTATTTTTATATATAAAAAAGTATATTTACATATTAAGCAGTACGCTTCCACATATAACAAGTTATATATGGCTGTAAATTGTTATGTGCATTACTGCTTCCATTATTTGAAACTGTATGAGTATGTCCGCCAGTAGTATTCATAGATGCCGGTGTTTCTTCTCCATCAGCTGGATATCTTTTATGTGCAATAGCAGTATATGTTTGTGAAGATGTTGTCGCACATTGTATAAATCCTGTATAAGTGTGAGTATGCGCTCCATTTCCTGTTAAACTATGTGAATGTGTAGGCATTTCTCCAATAGTTAATGTATGTTCTTTTTCTCCACCTGTTTTTTGAACAGTATTAAACTCTGACTGAGTTGTATCAACTCCAACTAAAGTTCTTCCTTGTCCAAATAATTCCCAAGTACCTCCAAAAAAATTACTAGGGTTGGTACTATTAATTGATAAATAAATACTTCCAACTGGATATAATGACAAAGCTTGAAAATTATTATTATTATAATTAATACTATTTACTGTTAAATTTCCTAATTCATCTAAGCTAAAAGCATTATTTTTTGATGTAATACTCGCTACAGAAGCATTATCAACTTCTAAATTTATCTTATTTTCAGTTTTTGTGAATGCATCTTTAAAAAATATATCATCTAGCGAGAATTCACCATCATTTTCAATTTCATGCTTATAAAACATCGAACTATTAATGACTACCTTATTTGATTCTGTATTTTTTGCATAAAATAATTCTATATCCATTCCATCTAAATCATAATTTGTATAAATATAATTTTCGCCATTAAATAGAATTATTGGTAATGTATCAACTTCTTCAACTTCTGGGGTAGATAATAAATATCTTTGACCCTCAATCCAATCTGAAACATTTCTTTCAACAAATGTTTTCATAACAGGTTTACCATTTTCTACATCCATTTTTATTACAAATTGATCTCCATCAGCTTGAACATCAGATATATATAAATATACTAATTGTCTTTGAAGCGGAAAAACATACTCTCTTCGTTCTGAAGATGGATTTGTTTTATCTTGTTTATCAACATATATTTTCAAATCTGATATCACTGTCTGAGTCTGACTATTCCTTTTTATCTTTATTCCTAAAACAGGTGCATTTAAAGCATCTGTTACATGCACTTGGTTTATACTTGTTACTTTTTGAGTTTCTAAATTCATTTTATCTCTTCCTTCCTTATTTATATTTTAAAAAATTTTTTATATAATTATTTTTAAAAAAGATAAATATATTGATTATCAAGTACTTTAATAACTAATTAATTGATAGTTAATCAATTCCATAGGATTCTAACCTCCCTGTAGTTCTTACAGAGCTGTACCCATTGCTTGAGGCTGTGGCTGTACAGAAGTATCATTATCACAATTATCAATCATCGCATTATAAATAACTATTTTATATTTATAGACAAGTATTAATCGCAAGCGTACTTTCTAATGTGCATATGATAATTGATATGTTTATAGCTATTTTTAATAAATTGTCAAAGAACTAAAATAAAAAATGAGGTATAGTGAGAGATAATTATCTCTCACTATATTCCTCACTAAAAACTTAAAAGTTAACTAAAAATTTAAATATTTAAATATTTTTTTAATTTTTTTATTGCATTATCTATACTATGCTTTACTGCAACTTTTGAGCATTTCTCTATTTTTCCTATTTCTTCCAATGTTAAATCATCAAAAAAATACATTTTTAATCTTCTACGCTGAACTTCAGGCAATTTTAAAATTTGTTTATGCAAATGCGTAATATTCTCTTCTTCAATTAACCTATCCACTATAGTTAATTGATCATTACAAATTTTTTTATATAAGCTTTCTTCTGTTTGCTCAATGTGTTCAATATGTCTATCATATTCATTTAATATTTTTAAATCTTCTAATTCAAATTTATCCAATGTTTTAAATATTTTTTCATTAATTTCAATATCTTGAATTACGCCATTTACATCTTTAAAATTTACTCTATACTTTTTTTCTTCAATAATGCTTTCTAATGTATAAGGATTATCCTTACTTTTTCTTCTTTTTGGTCTATTATCCATAATTTCCTCCTATCAATTCAAAAATTTGAATTGACAGAAGGTGGTCCCCTAATAAATGTGAACACTATTGTAGACGCAAAAAAAATGCCGCACACATGGACTAAATCCATATGTGCGGCTACAAAAAAGCAGAAAACAATAATTATAATATATATTAATACTTCAAAATTAACTACAATATTTCCCAAAACCATCGCCCTGCACATTTAAAATTTTATATACATTATTCATAACTAAAAAATATATAAATTATTAAAAACTTATTATAGGGATATTTAAATATAAATAAATACTTAATACACCAAATGCAGTTAAATACGTTTAAAAAAATAAAAAGCAAAATGTGACTTTACAATTATTTTGTTTCAAGCAATAATTTCTTGGTTTTGTGATACGTTTTAATTATATTTTGGTATACCATATCCAAAAATAACTTTACTATTAATACTATATTGTTGCTGCAAGCAAGTATCATCTGTAGAATTACCTTCAATGGTGTATATAATATTATTTTCTACTTTTTCAACTATACCAACATGATTAACTTCACCATCTACTTCCCAATCAAAGAATATTATATCCCCTGCTTTTGGGACGTAGCCTTTATCTTTCCACTCGCCTTTTGATTTAAACCAATTAACACCATCTAAGCAAACAGAAAATTTAGGAATTACACCAGCCTCTATATATCCCATTTCATTAGCTACCCAGCTCACAAATATAGCACACCATTCAGCTCGTGTATTAAATCCATACCATGTCCAGTAAGGTTCTCCACCTACATTCCCAACTTGTGAGAGTGCTACTTGCACCATATCAGGACTACCTATAGGAATGCCATATATAGCAGATGCCCATAAATCTTCAAAATCTTCACTAAGTAATTCTTCAACTTGATTTTTCTGTACTAGATTAAATCCATATTGATTTATCATGTCTTCTACACTTTTACCTTTAACATATATGTATAAAGTTTTTTTATCATCGTCTTTAACTTCACTTTCTACACTTGTCATATCCCAAAATACTTCTTTTAGTGATTTTTTCTTATCCTCATCCATAGTAAAAAATTCCATATCATCATTACCTTTTGATGTTTTTGCTACATAAACGGTTAATATATACTTCCATTCAGTTCTATCAAAACTAATCTCATATTCATCATGTTCATTATTTGCTTTTATATCATCTATCTTATCAGTTAATTCTTTGTTTAGTTCAACTATAGTTCCACTTAAAGTTATTGGTGATTCGTCATCTTCTCCAGAGAAAAAAATGCCAAATATTGAAGTGACTAAAAATGCTATTACACATAATATAACAATTATTAAAACTGCTACCCATCCACCAGCAGCTATTGCTGATATTAAACTCGCCATAGCAGATATAATTGCTTTCATTATTGCAATTAGTATTTTAACAGTAGCAACTACTACCTTCTTTGTTACTATAACAGCTTTTTTAGTTGCTTTTACTGTAGTCTTTGCTACCTTATAAGATACTTTAACAGTTGTCTTAACTGTTCTTTTTGCTTTTTTAAATACCTTCTTTGCAACTTTTATTTGTCTATGTACATTATTTTTTATCTCTCTAGGTTTATTTTTAATATTCTTAACTTTTTCTTTGGATTTAACTAAAGCTTTCTTCCCTTCTTCAACTGATTTATGTGCTACTTTATTTGAGTATTCATTTATCTTTTTACTTCCATAATCTGATAAATTCACATCATTATTATCATTAATACTAACCAAATTATCTTTAGTTTTATCAAAAGCGTGAAAGGACTTATCAAATATTTTGATAGTCCTATCACTCTTTTCTTTTGTCTTTATATTAGGCACTAATTAAATTCTCCTGGCTTAGTTGTCATTAATTTATATAACTTAGTATTCTTATCAAATTTATTAACAAATGGAATAAGTGAGCTTCCAACTTTAAGCAATCCTTCACCTGCTCCTACATTTGTTATATAGCTCATTTGTAATTCAGAAATACTAAGTAAGTTAGCAAGTTCTAATCTATCTGTACTTGCTTGATTTAACATTATAATAAACTCTGAATTAGATAGCATTGTTCTTGCGGTATGACTTTGTAATAGATCATCTACATTTTGAGTTATACCTGTACAAAAAGCTCCATACTTACGAACTCTTTTCCATAAGGTAAATAAGAAGTTAGCAGAATACTCATATTGAAATAATAAATATATTTCATCAATAAAAATAAAGGTATTTCTACCTTTAGCTCTATTCATTGTAATTCTATTTAATATACTATCTAGGACAACTAACATTCCGATAGGAAGTAACTGTTTACCTAAATCAAGTATATCATAACAAATTAATCTATTATTTGTATCAACATTAGTTTCTTTAGCAAATGTATTTAAACTACCATTAGTAAATAATTCTATAGCAAGAGCTATTTCTTTAGCTTCTACCTCTGGTTGTTTTAATAATTCTTCTCTAAAATCTTGAAGTGTAGGTGGCGTTCCTTTATAATCACCTTGTTGGAAGTATCTATAAACACTAGCTGTACATCTGTCTATTATGGATTTTTGTTTAGGTCCAAGATTTTTATTACCTATTAACTGTTCACATAGTGATAATATAAATTCAGACTTTAAAATTATAGGATTAGCTCCATCTCCATATTCACTATTCATATCCATAGCATTTATATGACTTTTACTTGTTGCTGATATATTAACGACTTCCCCACCAAGAGCTTTTATAAGTTCTTTATATTCTCTTTCAGGATCTATTATTATAATATCTGCATTTGGATCACGAAGCATAATTGATACTATTTCATTTTTAGCAGCGAATGATTTACCACTCCCTGATACACCTAATATAAAACTATTACCATTTAATAGTTTCTTTCTATCTGCAACTATCATAGTTTTACTTATAACATTTTGTCCATAATATATCCCATTTTCATGGTTTATTTCTTGAACTTTAAAAGGCATGAATACTGCAAGCGATTCAGTTGTAAGAGTTCTTAATACATCTATCTTTCTAACTCCAAAAGGAATTGCTGTATTAAGTCCATCTAATTGTTGAAATTTAAGTACGGATAATTGACAAAGGTTCTTTCTTGCTATAGTAAGTAAACTTTCTGTATCGCTATCAAGTTCTTCCTTAGTTTCTGCCATGTGTACTAAAGTAAGTACTGCAACAAACATTCTTTGATCTCTAGTAGTTAAATCATCTAAAAACTCTTTAGATTCATTTCTTTGCTGCTCTAAATCATAAGGAATAACTGCACTAAAGTTATTATTTTTATTTTGTCTTCTTTGCCAATTAGTTATATTAGTTTCTACACCTAGTCTTCTATTTTCTACTTCTCTTACTGCTTCGTCCATAGGAATAGGTATTACATCTATACTTAACATTAGATTTCTATTTAAATCAGTTAATTCTGATACCATATCATCTTTAATATAATTAGCATAATCTTTTAAAAATAACACTCTACCATATCTATTCCCAATTTTGAAATAATCTCTTTCAATATCAAAAGAATCAGGACATATATAATCTTTAAAACTATGTCCTTTTTTCGTATTATCATCTATATCAAAATTAAAATAGTTTTCTTCACCATCTCTATAAAAGTCATGATAAAGTCTTAATCTATCTAAAGTTTCTAATTCTGTACATTTACTACTTAACTGTGAAAAATGACTTGTTAGATCTGATGTTATTCTTGAAAAGTGAGTTCTTGCTTCTTCTATATTCTTTTTATTAAGAGATACAGTAATAAATTTTTCTTGAGTAATACTATTAGCACCTATAGATTTATTTATAAGCATATCATTATATTCTTTTCTGTAAACATCTAAATCATCATCATTTAATTTTAAAAGTATATTATTTTCAAAATCTTGCTTATTAAGTTTTCTATTTAGAATAGTTATCTTAGTTGTAGCACCTAAATCAAATGAATTTAAAAGTTCACTATAATCTAAAAACATACCCTCTTTATCAGAACGGGATGCTACTGCATAATTTATATCCGTAAATTTATAACACTTTGAATACTTATTTTTACCACATAAAAAGATACCATCCTTCCATATTCTTGTCAAGGGTATGGTATCTTGTAAACTTTTAGGAATATCAAAACCTTCTTTATCCTGTTTGAATAATCTTTTTAGTGTCTTCATTTCTTACCTCTCTTTCTAAATTTAATAATTCATAATAAAAATTTTTAGGTTTAAATGTTAATTTTTTAGGAGTTAGTATTTCTGTTTTAATAAATGCCCATATTACTTTTTCAGCGAACATTCCATTATACTTAACAAATCCCATAACAGCAAATGGTAAAGCTCCTAATATACATATCCAAGATAATGTTTCTATATCAAATTTACCTTTAAATATAAAATATAAAAAAATAGCTATACCACAAGCTAAGAGGGAAAAAAGAAACTGTCTTAATGATAATCCAAAAAATATAGTTTCTGTATAATTTCTTATTTCCTTATTAATCTTTATTTCCATATTATCTCTCCAAGTCTTTTGATCTATGTTTTACAGTTTCTTCTTTTTTATATAATTCTTTCTTTCCATATGTAATTTTAGTAATATGTGAAAAATCAAAATCAAATCTGCCTCTTTCTTCTTTTCTGTTAGTATTTTCTTTTATAAATTCTGATACTTTTTCATAAGCAGAATTATAATCACTTCCTTTAGTATAATCGTTTGCTAAATCGTATATAAATGAGCGATAGTTAAAACTAAAAGACATCTCCTGCTTATTATACTCTATAGTAATATTAATAGTTTTAGCATCCATATTTTTGATAGAATCGTATAATTTTTTATTTGTATATAAATCAGTATATTTATTTGGATTCTTCTTTATTTCATTTAAGTATGCTTTCTTAAATTCATATATTAACATATCAAACCCAATTTGTTCTTCTTGATCTTTAATAATAATATTTGCCCATTTACTAACGGTATCATCTGGATTTTTTAAGTAGTCTTCTAAAATATCTTTACTTTTATAATCAATACTGTTTGTACATTTATAATTTGAATAAGTACTACCAAGCGATACTTCATAATTATCCTGTTTTATAAAAGATTGTCTTACTTCCCTTTTATATCTATCAAACTCCCAGCCATTTAAATCAGCAAATCTCTTTTCAGCTAATTTCTTAATACTTTTAGCATTTTCAAAAGAATAATTTTCAATATATGTTTTTATATCATTTAATAATTCTTTTTCTACATCACTAAAACTTTTCTTTTCAAAAGAAATTCTGTCTCCAAGTATATTTCTTAATTGATAACCTAAATCATATATTATTTTATCTTTTACATCAAAATATCCGTTTATGCTATAGTCTTCTTGAGTTAAATGATTTTTTTCATACTTTGAATACAACACTATAAACCTATCATCATATATTTCTTTATGTATTTTCATTTTATCATATGTTCCTTCAAATACAGCGTCTAATTCATTATTATCTAATAAAAATTTTTCTACATCACTCATATATAACCTACCTTTCCATTTTATAATCTTTTAAATGATTTATTTTCTGATTTGTTACTAATTTATATAATTTATCATAAGTATTATGAATACTCTTTTCATTAAATCTTTCTTTATACTTTAGAATTTGTTCTCTTGATAAAGAGTCCCATCTTTCCGTTTCTGGATTTATTCCAACAACTAAAAAAGGTCCTGCAATTATGTCATATCCTATATCTCTATTAAATTGCAAATTATTAATTTTTCCTTCTTCATTACAAAGTAAAACAACATCAGGATCTTCAAATAAATATGCTTCTTCCACCCATCCTCCTACCAATTCTTGATATTTTGATAATTCGTTTTTAATTTCAATTATCTCTGGTAGTTTATCAGGTTTCACATATAAAACTTGAACCATATTATCATCCATATTTTATCTCTCCATTTCCATTTTTACTTCATTAGCTTTTATATTATAATCTTGAAAATCATTGTAGTCTAAAACTAATTCTTCATTTGAATACATTCTTTCTACAATTTCTTTTGCTTGTTTTTTTGATTCTGCTTCAACATCTATTTCTCTTTCTAAAGTTTCTGTAATTTTTACATTATATGTTTTCATTAAATCACCTCCTACATTCCTGTCATTTCTTTAACAATTCTATCTGACATTTTAATTGTTCCTACTAAAACTAACATATTAAACACTACCTCACCTATATATACCCACACCTGATTAACTGCTTCTGCATTTGGATCTATCATTGGTGGTGAGGATGCATATAGTGAGAATATAATACACGCCAGCACTATAATAGCTCCTTCAAGACAAACACCACAGAATGATTTTAGGAAAGTCTTACCTACATTCTGAGTTGGCTCTCCAGCAAATGTTGAAAATAATATTGGTGATAAAGCTATATATAAATATAACTTAAAGAATCTACCATATACAGTTAATATCATTATAAAAGAAAGAACTGTAACCACAAGTCCTCCAATTAATGTTACTGCCCATAGTGGTATAGACTTTATAAAACCAGTATCATTTATAGCTTGTATTATTTCCGGTGGTAGTGCTGTTTGATTAGGATTATTAAATCCTGCTGTTGTTACTATAGTTCCTATTAACCCCTGTACAATTCTAAATACAGAGAGCATTAATTCTAAACCATGAGTAACAATTATTTTTGCTATTGCAAATCTTAAAAAAAGTTTAAAAGCGTGTTCTGGCTTTTTTACTTCAGATATAGAACCACAAGTCTTTATGACACCAACAACAAAGAAAAGTACAAGCAGAGCAAATCCTATTGCTTGTACTGAACCATATATTGTCTGTATTACTTTCCATATCGTTCCATCTTTGAATGTTTCAGGTGTCTTTGATATAATATTCCACATTTCTCCTAATTTAGAGTTCCAAGTATTTAATGCGTTTTCTAGGTTTCCTACAACCCAATTTCCACTTAGTATATACATATTGACACCTCCAAATCTTATCTAGTTATTATGTCTAGAATTTCTTTAGCAAATGTCATTATTACTCCACCTACAAGAGTCATTACGCCATTAACTCTTTGAGATGGATCCTGACTTTTAAATGATATTCCAAGTTGATATACGCCAAATCCTAAAACTATCATTCCTACAGCTCTTAAAAGTCCAAATAGAAATGATGATAAGTTATTTACTACTGCAAGAGGATCATCGGCTGCATGTACACAATTTGTAATACCAAATAGTATAGCAAGTATAATAACAATACACATATATATTTTGAAATTCTTACTTTTCTTCATTATCTTCACTTTTCCTTTCTTCAAATACAAAAAATTTCTCATCAAGTTCTTCTGATGAGATTACCTCTATATCAAGGTCTTCTAATATTTTATTTTCTAATTCTTTATTTCTACCTATATCAAATCCTATTGATATAGTACCTGTAGAATTATCAGTTTTGCCATGTATATATGGCTCATATCCTCCGTCAGTTGTAAACTGAACATTAGGATGTTTTAATATATCATATTTAAAATCTTTGATTGGTCGCTCTCCTCTTATAAATAAAAGTGCATATTTATTATCTAGCATTCTTACTTCGTCTGGAGTCATTAACTCTCTACCTGTAGCTTGATAATTAGTAGAATAATTACCACGAATACCAAAACTTCTTCCATGAGTATTAATATCTATTGAAGACTTACCTAACATTTCACTTACATATTTATGTGTAGATTGCTCATTACCACCTAAATATAAAAATGTATCAGCATTTCCTACTATACCTTCCCAATCATCTTTAAAAAGTGCTTTTAACTGTGCCATATTTTGAAGTATTATTGATACTGATACTTCTCTAGAACGCATTACGGATAATATTTTAGCAAAGTCATCAGGAAGACTTACATTTGCAAACTCATCCATTATAAAATGTACATGAACAGGTAGTCTTCCCTTATACTTACTATCTGCTGTTTCAAATAATTGTTGAAATAGTTGAGTATATAAAATACTAACTATAAAATTAAAACTTGTATCATTATCTGGAATTATAGCAAATAGCACACTCTTTTTTTCGCCAAACTTATTTAATTCAAGTTCATCGGTACTTGTTAGACTAGCAAGACTATTAAGATTAAACTTTTCAAGTCTAGCTGCTAGTGTTATTTGAATAGACTTTAATGTCTTAGCTGCTCCACTTCTATAATTTCTATAATACTTTAAAGCGATATGTTCAGGATTACTATATTCTAATTGATTAAAAAGCATATCTAAAGGACTTATAGCATTTTCTTCTTCCTCATCTATTTCCCCAGCTCTAAGCATTTCCATAACCATAGGAAAGTTTTGTTCTTCTTCTGGTGCTTCATATTTTAGATAAAATATAATAGCAAGTAAAAGCATTGAAGCTGCTATATCCCAGAATGGATCAGAAGTAGTTGCTCCTTTTGTTTGAGTAGATTTAAATAGATTAGTAACAAGTCTTTGCACATCATTATCAGTTCTTAAATATACAAATGGATTATAACAATGACTTTTTTCCATATTTATTAAATCCAACACTTTTATATCATATCCTTCTTTTTCTAGTAATTTACCTGTATCCCTTATTATTTCACCTTTAGGATCAAGTATAACATAAGAAGTATTATGTTGAAGAACATTAGGTTTACAATAGAAGCGTGTCTTCCCACTTCCACTTCCACCCACTACAATTACGTTAAGATTTCTTCTATGCTTTCTTCCATTTAAACCAACAGATACATTCTGTGTAAGTAATTTATTCATAAAATCAGGTGTCTGATGATACTTCTTATTTACTTTACATTTATCTCCCCACTTAGCAGAACCATATTCTTCCCTAAATCTATAGTTTTTCTTATTAGCGATTAAATATATAATAGTTAAAATATATGCAAAAGCAAATATTAAAACTATTTTTATAGAATCATTACAAAAAACTATGTTAAATGGATTTTTTAAAGTTTGTGGAAAATCATTAACTATACCAAAAAGTCCATTTTTTAAAGATGGTGCAACTAATAATCCTAACCATATAACAAGTATAAGTCCTATTATATAAATAATAAAAGGTACTTTAACTTCTTCCTTCATCTTGCCTCTATAGTTTTTCTAAATATTTTTTTACTTGGAGCATCTATAATTTTTAAAAGAAGTTCATCTATAACATAGGTATCATTATGTTTTTTTATATTGGAAAATAAAGGCCTTTTTTTAGAATAATCAGTCAATTTAATAACATTATAATCTGCAATAACTCCATCCATATCTACATATATTTTTATTTTATTATTTTTCAAACTTTTTATAATAGATTCAAAATACATATTCTTCCTCCTGAATAATATAATATTACTTTGTAAATCATTTTTATTTAATTATTAAGAAAATATTTTAATATTTCATAATCCCTTCTGATAATAAATTTAGAATGATATAAATCCTTTTTATTATGAATAATCAAATTCTCTTCACAATTCTTAATTAAATTAATTGCATCTTTCATAGAAACCCATAACACTCTAGAGCCTGAATTTAATTCTTCTTTAGTATAATTTGTATTTCCTTTGCTAATAACTCTTGCAGTAAATACATATGATGTTTGGTGGAAATTATCAAGAGTCCTATATTCTTCAACAACACCTATTTGATTAATATCGGTTATTTCTGCACCTGATTCTTCTAATACTTCTCTTTTAAATGCTTGATATGGCATCTCTCTATTGTCTAATCCACCGCCAACAAGTTTATATGCATTTTTATTTTGTTTGTTTAAAATAGCAACGTTTCCATCTTCATCAAAAATTATTCCTCTCGCACCGTATCTTATTATTGGATTAACTAATTTTTTCATCTCTAAACCAAAGTCTTTATCAGTTAATACTTTAATGCAATTCATTGAAAACACCTCTTACATATATATTATACAAAAAAATTGGACTAACTGCTAGTTTATTTAGCAATTAATCCAATATATTAATATAAAAGATATATAAATTATAAATTTCACATAAATCGAGACTCTTTTTTATTATTTCGTAATTAACTCCACAAATTTTTGACCAACACTATTTATTGTCTTACTTGGATATATAATTCCAATACTATTTTTTGGTAATTCTTCTTCTAAATTTAATTTTTTCAAATCATAATCCTTAATCTCATCAGTGATAAAGTAACCTATACAATTATTATTTTTTACAAAATCTGCCATTAATTTAGAGTCTGGCATTTGCATTATCGGATTTAATTCTAAGTTCTCTGACTGAAGTATTTCATCTAAAAATTGACGCCGACGAGAACTACCTGGAATAATTAACTCATAATTCTTTAAATCAGATAAATTCTTAATATCTTTATTATTCTTTTCATAAAATTCATTTGAGCAAGCAAAACAAGTATCAAAACTAGCAATGCTCCTAACTGTAAAATTAAATTGTTCTGATGAATTATCATGAGGTAAATAATCTATTAACAAATCTATCTTATGATTTTCTAATGCATTATTTAAATTACCTGCGCTATCTATCATAATATCCACTTTTACATTGGGATATAATTTATGATATTCTGTTAAATATGAAGATAATCTATTATCGGCAATATTTCTAGTTGTACCTATATTTAATTTACCAATTAAATCTTCGCTATTTAATAGATTCATATTTTCATACAATGGCTCTAATAATGCATATACTCTCTCACCATCGGCAGTTAAAGATATTCCTTTATTATTACTATTTATAAGTTTAAGATTTAGTTGTTCTTCTAATGCACTAACTCTCTTACTTAAATTTGATTGTTGTAATGAATATTTATTTGCTGCATTGGAATATCCACCTTCCTTTGCAACAAGATAAAAATCGTATAATAATGGTTGTAAATCTCTAAAATTATTCACAATACTTCACCCCTCAAAACTGTTATTATGATACCGAAATTTTATGTTTTTGTCAAATTATGCATTTAAATAATGTAGAAATATTATCGTTCTTACACTCTTTTTTTATTACTTCTTTGATCTAGTTCATTATAAACTATTTTAGGAGTATTAAATACAGGATTCCCATACTTAGATAAAGCCTCTTGAAGTGTAGTATCTGATATATGTCCCATATTTAATCTATCCATATCAGTATACTCACCCATTCCTTCACTTGTCATGTAACCTGTAGCAGTTATATATATATTACCTATTACGAAATAGAAATCTCCATCTTTGCAGTAATTAATTTGATCTAACTTGTAATCAAAATTTTTACCAGTATTAGCAAAACCTGTTTTATAAATATCCTTATCTTCAACCGCATATTCTGTTATTCTTGCACCTTTACACATTTTCTTATAGTTATCCTTAACTTCTTGCCGTATAGGATAATGAAATCTATCGTTTGAAAAGGTAATTCTTACGTGGCTATTTGTATTTGCCTGAATTAAACCATCTAAAATTTCTTCACCTAATTTGCTATAATGCATTTTTAATTGTTCTTTAGTTTTTTGATTTCTGTAATCATTGAATCTATTAAATGCATCTGCCAAATCTTTATTAAAAATTTGTCCATTTGTAACCATAGCGATTTCTGCAACATCTAAATTCTCATTTATTATTTTATTTATAGCATAAATAATAATATTAGGATTAAGAGTTGGTTCACCACCACTAAAACAAATATGGTTAATTGAAGCTATTTCCTCATTATCAAAAATCATATCAATCAATTCTGGAGTAATATCTATATTTTGTGATAATCCTCTCATACAATGTTCACATTTCATATTGCATCTTCTAGTAGTTTCGATTGCTAAATCATTTAATATAAATTTCATTAAAATACCTCCTCACTTTTATCTCTATTATTTTTTTGATATTATTATCATACTGAAATAACTAGTTTTTATTTATACTAAATCTATGCTGTTTTTAATAAATTTAATTTATTCTCTCATTTTACAACATATTTCTCAAATAATATTATAATAATTTATTTTTATAATTATTTTCTAACCACAGTTATTATATCATACATACTAGGTTATACGCAATTTTAAAAAAAGATATGCAATCACATATCTGAAGCTAATCAATAATAAAGTTATCTTTATAGTTTATAGAAAGAGGGCAGAATAGAATTAAACAAACTATTTTCTTACTGAAAGGATTATATTATAATCATACTGATTATCTTCTTTTGATGAGTTTTTTAATTTTATGCTTGCTTTAGCAGAAATCCCTTTAAAACAAAGCAAATCCTGTAATTCGTTAATTCGTGTCATAGTATAACATTGACTTCTTCTGTAGTTAAAGGCTCTGCTTTAAGAAGTGTGACACTATCTTCATTTGCAGATGAATCTTTTATTACATAATAATCTATATTATTGTAACTTACTTCATCTCCAACTTCATAAGTATCGTATACTATAATTTCTTCTTTACCATATGTGTATCCTTCTACACCTCTACCATTAACTGTACATCCTGCCAGATATACTGATGAATCACTATTAATTTGTGTAGTTGAACATACTACTTGATTACCTGAGTATTCAATAGTTAATTGTGATACTTCTGTTGGAAATTTACCTGTATCTAGTAAATATCCTGCAATAGCTAACTCAATAGATCTACCATATGCGTCAATACTTCTCTTATCTGCAGAAATACGTGCTTTTCTAATTATGTTCATTACTAATGGTGTTGCAATAAGTGCAATAATTGCCATAATTACTAATACTCCTACTAACTCTATAAGAGTAAATGCTTTTCTTTTACTTTGTTTCATATTTTACCTTCTTTCTTATGATTTCATGGATTCTGTTTTTAGTGTATCCATGATTACACCTATTATACGCTTTCTATCACTATCTCGCATCACATTACCTTCTAATACCATTTTAGTAAAAAAAAAAAAAAAAAAAAGTCAACCCTATTTTGAAAATTTGTTGAACTTCTGCAATTATCTTACCTATTTGCTATTGACACATGTGTTATAAGTGTTATAATAACTACTCGGATATGTTTGGATTCCAGATGTTTCCTTCCTTAAAGAAAAAATCGGCTTAAACAAAGGTGGGTTTTGGAAGAGTATTTTTGGAAGGATGTGGTAATATGACAAAAAAAGAATTACAATTACTTGTAATCATTTTAGTTCTAATTATCATAATAATTTTAACTAATTAGAAAGCATCTGAGTCATTGTAAGCCTGTCTCAGATGCGCATTGAACAAAGGATGCATCTGATTACACACTTCAAACGTATCCTTTTTTATTATATGAGACTTGCTCATCTATATACATAATATCACAAAATTTAGATTTGTGCAAATAAGAATTTATAGAAACCTAACACTTTTCATAATCACTCAAGAAACTTTTATATTCTCCATTTACTTTAGTACCTAATACACAGTTTAGATTAACATTATCAAGTGCTTTAAATATATTATGATCAACATTATTATTAGTTTTCTTAAGCTCTTTAATTAGTTTTTTCATCTCTAATCTTTTACTATCTTCTTCTTTAGTACTACAATGTTCTGTAAACTTACATGCACAGTTTAAAAATGTTAAATTATTATAATCTCTAAAACTTTTTATACTTTCTTCTTTAACTAAATAAAGTGGTCTAATTAATTCTAATCCTTCAAAGTTAGTGCTTTTAAGTTTAGGCATCATTGTTCTAATTTCAGAACCATATAACATTGATAAAAGTGTTGTTTCTATTACATCATCAAAGTGATGACCTAGTGCAATCTTGTTACACCCAATACTTTTTGCTTTGTCATATAGATATCCTCTTCTCATCTTCGCACATAAATAACATGGGGATCTATCTACACTAGCAACTACATCAAAGATATTACTTTCAAACATTTCTATAGGAATACTTAGTATTTCTGCATTTTTAATAATCATATTTTTGTTAGCTTCAGTATAGCCTGGATTCATTACTACATAATGTGCATTAAATTTAATCTTAGAGTGTCTTTGTAGCTCTTGGATACACTTGGCAAGTAAGAATGAATCTTTTCCTCCACTAATACATACCATAATATTATCATTTTCTTGAATAAGTTCGTAATCTCTTACTGCTTTTGTAAATTTACACCATATATCTTTTCTAAATTTTTTTATAATACTTCTTTCTATATCTTTATAATTCATAAAACTCCTAATCACTTATATCATCATCAATTATAACATTATAATTAAACTCAGGATATTTAAGTCTCATTTTAGCTATAATTATATCTTTAATATCCTTTTTATTATTACAATCAAAATCTATTATCAAATCAAAATATATATCATTATTATCATAATCTATATAAAATCCATGTAACTGTTTTATATACTCATACTCATCTAATATTTTATTTAAATATTCTTTTATCTCTTTAGATTTATCATCTTTATTAGAGGCATATATTCCTATAGTCATAAATATTTTATACTTTTCATAAATATTTGAACTAATCTTACGCGTTAATGTATGTATTTTACTAGCAACAGTATCACAATCAATTTCTATATGAACAGTGCCTACTGTTTTATTAGGTCCATAATTATGAAGTGATAAATCGCATACATTAATTACTTCTTTATAACCTATTATTTCTTTTTTTATTTTATCAGTAAGTGTTTTATCAAATCTTTTACCTATCATAATATCCATAGAATCTTTAAATATACTAATACCACTTTTAATTATAAATAAAGATATTATTATTCCTAAGTAACCTTCTATCTCAAGATTAAATAAGATATTTAGGATACCTGCTAGTAAAGTAGTTAAAGAAAGTATAGAGTCCATTATTGCATCTACACCTACTGCAATTAAACTATGAGATTCTATTTTTATACCCTGTTTTTTAACTAACTTACCAAATATAAATTTAGATATAACAGCTACTGCAATGATAATTAAAGATATTATAGAATAATCTACATTACCTGGATTAATAATCTTAATAACAGATTCTTTCATTGCAAGTATCCCTGCAATTATTATGAATGTAGCAATTATAATAGATGTAAAATACTCTATTCTACCATGTCCATAAGGATGGTTTCTATCGGGAGATTTAGATGCTATTTTAGTTCCTATAATGGTTGCAAGAGCTGATATAGCATCTGTCATGTTATTAATACCATCTAGTATGATTGCAATAGAATTAGCTAGTATTCCTACAATTAGTTTAAATATAACTAAAACAGTATTAAATATAATCCCTATAAAACTAGTTCTAATAATAACTTTTTCTCTATTCATAATATCACCAAACGAATTAATTTTATCAAACTATTTAAATAAAATCTATACTATACCATTACATTATTCATATCTACAATTCTTTTATCTAATATTGAATAAAGATAAATATATACTTTCTTACCTGTAACACTTTCTATATAGTTTTTATATCCTTCTAACTGTTTAATATAAGCAGTATCATTAGTATTCTTTAACTTATAATCAATTATATTAATATAATTATCATACTCGAGCATTAAATCAATAAAGCCATGATACATAGTATTATCTATCTTATATTTAAACTCATACTCTTTATATATCTTACAATCTAAATTATGCATTATATCACTATCTAAGAAAGACTTAATAAACTCTACATAATTCTTATCTATTATATTATAGTTAGGATTTTTAAAATCAATCATCTCAAGTATATAATGTATCTTATTACCTAGATCAATACTCTTTTGTTCTAACTTATTAATAACTTCTTTCTTACTTTTAGAAAAATGCTTACTACCTAGTTCATTATATGTAATATCTAAACATCTATCTATTATATAATCATCAGTTTCAGTAATATACTTACTTATATCTGGATTAATTATATCTTTATAATTAGGATCAATATTAACATCAATATTCTTAATAGTACTCTCTATTACACTATAAATAGAATTAAGTATATCTAAGAAAGATCTATATTTAAGTTTAACTATATCATTAAATGGTTCTTCATTATACTTAAGACTAGTTACTATAATCATTTTTTCTCTAGCTCTAGTAAGCCCTACATAAAATAATCTAATTTTTTCTGATATCTCTTCTTTTATATAGTTATCACGAACTAACTCTTTAACAAATGTATCATTAATACTATCAGTAAATATAGGAAGTATCATACCATACTTATCATAGTAAAATAATGTTTCTTTTAAATCTCTAATATTAAATTCTTTATGCATACCTGTGTAGTAGCACACTGGAAACTCTAACCCTTTTGATTTATGAATATTCATAATCTTTACAGAGTCTCCACTATCAGTATTTAGAGAATACTTAATATCAGTCTTATCTATATTATTTAAATAGTTTATAAATTCATTATTACTATAACCTAGAGCATCTAAATTACGAGCTATATCTGATAAGTAATAGATTCTAACTATAGTATCATTAATACTTCCTACTTTAATAGTTTTATTATATATATCAAATAATTTTACTACTCTATTTAATAATTCTATATTATTTATATTATCTAACTCATAACTAATAGCCTGACACTTTTTAAATATAGTACTTTCAAATATCTTATTATCTTTAATAGTATTAAATATCTCATTATCAGTTATAGAAAATAAATAACTTCTAGCTATACTTACATAATAATATCTAAACTCTCTATCAAATACTTTATTCTTAATCTTATTAATTAGATTTAATATATTTTTAATAAGAATAATATCAATACCATCAGAAAGTACATTATCCATATACATAACAAGAGGTATATTTAAATATTCAAATATCTGTTTATACTTTAAAAACTCAGTATTTCTATCCATAATAATACATATATCACTATAAGTAATATCTCTCATCTTAAAAGTTTTCTTATCCATTACTTGATATTTATTATCTATTTTATTTTTAATATCATAAGCAGTTATAAATATCTCTGCTTCTTCTTTAGTGTAACTTTTATCTTCACTTTCTTCATAATTAAGGATAGTTAAATAATTACTAGGATCAATATTATAAGCAGTATTACCAAATACCATTTGATGAGATTTAATATAATCTGCTCCTCCAATATCAAGACTCATTACTTTATTAAATATATCATTAATGGCATCTAATACTTCTTTTCTAGATCTAAAGTTCTTAAGTAAATCAATCTTATATCCTCCATTATTATCCTGATAGTTAATATATTTCTCTTTAAATATATTAGGATTAGCATTTCTAAAACGATATATAGATTGTTTAATATCTCCTACCATATATACATTATTATTACTTATTAAGTTAATAAATGTTTCTTGTAAGTCACTAGTATCCTGATACTCATCTACCATAATCTCGTTATAGTAGTTCTTTAATTCATCACGAATACTAAGATTATCCCTGACTACTTTAATAGCCATCTTGGCAATATCTATAAACTCATAAGAATTATTATCACTCTTAAACTTATTAATTCTATCATCTAACTTATTAATAATCTCAATTATAATACTTGCATAGTCGCGAGTATCTAATAACTCATCTAAATTATAATTACATAATCTTTTAATCTCTTTAATTAAATCACTAATATTATTTTTATACTTCTTAGTTAAATCATCTGCCTTACTTAACCTTGGTAATTTAATATCAATATTATTATTAATATCTTCTATAGTCTTAGACATTAGTAATGGATTTAATACTTCAGTAATCTTATCATAATAAGTTCCATCACAATAACTCATTAAATAGTTTAAATTATACTTAATCTCTTTAATCTTATTTAGTAGTAGTTCTAAGTATTCTCCCTTTAAATAATTAATATTAGAATCATTATAATACCAACTAATATAATTATCTAAGTATTCCTTCTTATCAATCTTTAAATCTAAATTATTACTAATCTTAATAATAGAATTAATTAAATCTTTATCATCCTTAAAACAATAATCATTAATTAACTTAGTAAATAAAACACTCGGATTACTATAATACTCATTAAATATATCATTCATAATCTCTAACTTCTTAATATTAATAATAGAAGAATCAATAATACTTATATTCTTACTAATATTAAGTAAATAACTATACTTCTTAACTATGTATAATGAATAAGAATCAAAAGTAGTAATAAAAGATGCATCAATTAAATCAAGTTGTCTATCTAATTTATTATCGATTATCTTATCCCTAATTCTTCCCTTCATCTCTTTAGCAGCCTCTTTAGTAAAAGTTAGAATAAGTAACTTATCTATATCAACACCATCATTTAATTTACGTATAACTCGCTCTGATAAAACAGCAGTCTTACCTGACCCTGCTCCTGCACTTACTATAATAGAAGTCTTATCCTTATCTATAGCAAGTTGTTGATCACTAGTAAACTTTGGCATGTAACACCTCCTAAGTAATGTAATATAATTATACACTATCTAACACAAAAAAAGTAGATAATTCTACTTAATTGTTACCACTATTCTTTCTTGTTATTCCATCATTCTTGTATAATTCTACTACAGGACGGATTACATTTAAAGTGTGAGAATATCTACTACCGTAAACTGGATCAGACATCAATTTTTGACCTTCACCTAAACACCATATATATGCTGAGTCATTATATGTGCTCATCGTCCAATAATTGTAATCCACATTTTTTACCCATAATGGAGTGAATTCGGCAGGAAAATATCCAATATCTGTACCTTTTTCAGAATATTCATAGCCTAAATTATTAATTAATTCTTCAAAAGTTAATAATCTTACTTTTTTCAAATTTATTGATGCTTTTCCATCTGACCATGCATCAACCACGTACTTTATATCACTTGATTCATAATCTGTTTTACACCCATCGGATAAATAACTATTATTGTTATATCCACAAGTATCACTACTATAGTATGCTACACCACCATATCCTCGAAAATTATATGCAGTCCCTTGTGAATCACCAGTATATTTATTTACATGATTATCGTCTGTTCCCACTCCTCCATATAAATTTACTTCATCTGTAGTTAACGGAGTAGCTTTTAGGAGTGTTACTACATTATCTTTTACTCCACTGTCTTTAAGTACATAATAATCTACTCCATTATATGTAACTTCATCTCCTACACTATATGCTTCATATGATGGAGACTTATCAGTACCATAAGTATAATTAGTAACATCTCTATTATTAACTTTACAATTAGATAAATATACTGAACTATCTGGATTGATTTGTGTTGTTTCACACTCTACTTTATTACCTGAGTATTCTATTGTAAGTTCATCTATAGAAGTTGCGAACTTTCCTGTATCAAGTAAATGTGATGAAATAGCTAGTTCGATACTTCTTCCGTATGCATCAATACTTCTTTTATCTGCAGATATTCTTGCTTTTCTAATAATAGTCATAACAAGCGGAGTAACTATTAATGCAATTATTGCCATAATTACTAGGGTTGCAATTAACTCTATAAGAGTAAAAGCTTTACTTTTTCTTTTAAACATAATTTACCTTCTTTCTTTAAATTTCCATGGTTCTGTTTTAGTGTATACCATGATCACACTTTTATACGTTTACTAACACTATCTTGCATCACCTTACCTTCTGATATTAGTTTACTAAAAAAAAAAAAAAAAAAGTCAACCCTATTTTGGGATCTTCCGGAAGTTTTCGTATTTTCCAGGATTTTCCTATTCAAAAAGTGG
>CAMVPJ010000011.1 GCA_947169395.1 uncultured Caryophanales bacterium | reverse complement strand
CTTTAATATTTCTATTATTAGTAATAATAATATTACTTATAGTAGTACTAGTGCTTGTCGTAAGATAAGTTAAAGCACCTGATTAACAAAAGTTGTATCAGGTGCTTACCAAAAAAAATTTTGAGGAAGCGTCTGATTCTCACTTCAAACGTATCCTTTTTTTATTATATGAGAATTCCTCATCTATATACATAATATCATAAAATTTAGATTTGTGCAAATGATTATTCAAGAAAATCTTAAATTTTAAATTAATATCATTTTATTCTTTAATTATAATTTTTTTAATATCTTAATTGCAGATTCTACATCTTTATCTTCAATACAGTTTTTAGTACATACTAAATTATTAGGAAAATATTCAACTAATCCTGCCATATCATCAAGTACAATATAATTACTAATATCATATTTATTAAGAGAATCAGTTATTTCATTTGCCCTATTTCTTACATGATTATCAAAATCTCTAAGTAAGATATTATCAGCATAATAATAACTATCCAAACCTTGAATCTTTAGTAAATCTTTCATCTTATTACTCTTATTAGGATCTCTCCAATCACTAGATACAATAATATTAGAGTTAGTACTATTTAATATATATTTTAATCTCTCTACTGCATTAGAATCCCAATCAACATATACCGCGCATACATCATAACTACTATATTTAAAATAATCAGTATGATACTTATCAGATAAATACCTAATAGTATCATCATTCATATAATCAAATCTTTTAAATGAAGTGTGTGGTTGCAAAACACCATCTATATCTAAAAATACTACATTCATGCTCTATTCATTTATCCAAGATAATATATCTTCTCTTGCTACTCCTTTAGTAAATCTCTTCCCACTAATAAAATTAATATTAGGATACTTTTCTTTTAAATCATTAAAACTACTATCTACACTACTAGAACCACTAGTTACAAATATATATACTTTTTTATCATCAAAATTATTAGACTCAATAAAAGTATTAATAATAGTAGGAGCAGTATACCACCATACAGGAAAACCTATAATTACAGTATCATACTTACTAATATCACCACTACTCTTTATACTAGGCCTACTACTTTTATCATTCATCTCAGTAGACGTTCTACTATTTTTATTAGTCCAATCCAAATCCTCTCTAGTATATGGAATACTAGGTTCAATTTCAAATATATCAGTATTAAGTGTATTACTTATCATACTAGCAACACTCTTAGTTACACCACTACAAGAAAAATAACAAACTATTTTATTCATCTAATCACTCTCCTAAATCATCTCTATAATAAGTATATCATGTTTTATTTAGTTTTGTACTACTAATTTAAAAAAGATAAGATTATCTTACCTTAATTAATGTTTACTATCTACCATCTCATATGAATTATCAATTAATTTAATTATATCTTTATCATCTATACTATCATCAAGTAATATCGTTATCCAATTATTCTTATTCATATGGTATGCTTTAAAATATGATTTATTATCTACTAAGTTATTTATATCATCTCTACTACACTTAACATTAATAATCTCTACTTCTCCATTTGAATTACTAATACTAGATTTATCTATATTAGCTATTAATGCAAACCATTTATTATTATCTTTATTTCTATATACACCATATCCACTATATTTTTCCCATAAGAATTCTGGAGTGCTATTATAAGTATTCATTATATAATCATTAATTCTATTAGTCTGATTAAATATAAAGTATTTCTTTTTAAAACAATTATCTCTAATAAAAGTAAGTATATTTATATATTCTTCTTTTACTTTACTTGCATAAGATAAACTACTGTTTAATCTAAAATTATTATATATAGTATTACTATCTATATCAATTACTTTACCTAATACTTTATTGTTATTAATAGTAATCACTGCTTTAAAAGTATTATCCATAAATACTTTATTATATGTATAAGTATCATTATCTTTAACAAAACCAAAACTAATTAATTTATTAATATCTATCTCATATCTTTTAAATATATTATCTTCGATATTCATAACCTCTCCTGTTAAAATACCATAATAGTAAACTTATTATATATGAAAATATAAGCATTATAGGTAGTACAAAGAATGTTTGATGTAATCCACCTTGTACAAAGTAGTACCAATCATAGATTGGGTCTACTTTACCATTTTTAATATGGATAAATACATTTGTTGTATAGAATATTGCATATATAATAGTTGAACTAGTACCAATAAAAGTATATTTAAATGATAACTTATCAGTTTTCTCAAACAATGTAAATGTAATTATACTAAGTAATGGAGTTATTAAATGAAAGAATAGATTACTATTTTTAAGCAATACTATAACTCCGCCATCAACAATAAAACCTAGATAACCAAATACAGTTAAGAATGTTAAAGTAACTCCTACTGTAGCTATTAGTTTTAATATATATAATATCTTAGGTATCTCTTTTATACTTCCTTTTAATAGTCTTATTTCATATATCATAAATATAAATGAAATAATACCCTGAAATAAATTAGAATCAACTGTAAAAAACTTAAACATACCTATTTTACTAGTTGCAAGTAATATATCATCTCCCATGTAACGAATACCTAAAAACATAGTAAGACTAGCAAAAATAGTTAAAACTACAATTAATATATTTAATACTATAGATATTTTTATATACTTCTTATTCATAATCCTCACTTCTTACCTTCATATAAATAGTATGTTCATTATCATAGTCATATCTTTTAAATCCAACCTTTTTGTAGCACTCAATACCTCTTAAATTAAAATCATATACTTTTAAATATACTTCTTCTAATTTTAATTTATTAAATGCATATTTTAACAATGCTTTAATTGATTCTTGACCAAAATGCCTATCTTGCATATTTCTAGTAATTGCAATACCTAGTTCTCCTTTATTATTATTATTATTATTATTAATAGACATTATTTCGATGTTACCTATATAATTATTAGTATCTTTTTCAATCATAGAAAATATTACTGCATTATTATTTAGTTTACTCTTAATCCACTCTAATTCTTGTTCTTTAGTTATTTTATTTTCATCTTTAGATAAACTAATATACTTTTTAACATCATAATCATTAACCATGTTTAAATATTCATTTAATAATTTTTCTGTTATTTTTATAAAATATATCCTATCTGACTCAAATATAATTTCATAATCATTCATTCTAACTCACCCACTTCAATTTTACCATATAAATATAAAAATAAGAATATTATATTTATCAACAAATAATACTAGTAACATATTAATATAGTGGTGATGCTATGTATAAAGTTTGTATTTATGCAATATGTAAAAATGAAGAAGCATTTGTAGATAGATGGTATAATTCTATGAAAGAAGCTGATGATATTTATGTTTTAGATACTTTTTCTACTGATAATACTTTTGATAAATAAAAAAAGTATTATCAGTAGAACCAGTTACTAAGATAGCAAGAAAATGTCCTTTAAGTTCATTTAATTTGCTTTCTATACTTCTTTCAATATATTTAACCACATTATCTTCTCCACAATCATCGTATTATAAGTTGGAGTAAATTGAAATTGCAACTCGCAATTTGTTCTAATTACATATAAAGAAAAACTAACCACTTTGTTCAGTATAGAATAAATAAAAAGATATCATTGCCCAGATTTTATATTATCAAAGCCTTGATATCACTTATCATAATTATTCTAATGACGAGTTCTTTGTCGCTCATTAAAAATTGCTGCAGTTTCTGGATCTTTAGCATCCCAATTTTCAATCATTTGACTGGAAACAATTTCACTCATTGGAGCTAATCTTTCAGCTAAATGAGCAGGTAATGCAGGGTAATAATTCCCGCCTTGATTAACTAATGCAGTTAAATCATCAGGACTATTAATCTCTTTTTCTTCTAAATAACTAGCTACCATGCTATGATATTCATTTTCTAAAGATTGTTCATCAACATTAACACCAATAGCTGCTAAAATGGGATTTAAGAATAATAAATCACTTTTTACTTCATTCCATCCGATTAATTCAAGTGGAACATATTGTCTTAATTGATTTCTAGAAACTTTTTTATTAAATGTTTTTTCACTGGAATTATCAACCACCCAACCATCATGGATAGTAGATAATACTCCTAACTTTTGTTGATCTGTGAGTCCTTTAGCTTTTTCAGTTACAACAGCAAAAATTTCTGCATTTTCAGGTCCATTTACTGCTGCATCAAATAAACTTACTGCTTCCTCTTCACTTAAATTAAGTTGTTTTCCAATTCCAACTACTGCATACTTTATTGACCCCATTGCATAAACTTGTTGTTCAAGTTCTTGAACTGTTTCTGTTTGAATCTTTTTTTCTGCTTCTTCTACGCTAAGTCCATTCCAGTTTATTAATGCACTCTTTGCAATATTTTGATATGGTGTAGCCATACCATCACTTCCTTTCCTGACTTAAGAATATCATAAATATAATTACTTTTCAATACTTTTAATCACTAATATCTACATCTAGTGTAATTGATAATTTATAATCTTTATATTTAGCTTTTACTTCATCATATATTTTAGCATATACTTCTTCTACATTCTTTGTATTAAAGTCGATTATTATATCAAAACTAATTGATTTGTCTACATCATCTATATAGAATCCATGCATCTCTTTAACACCAGCATTAGAAAACACAATATCTTTAATATCTTTCTTAACTTTAATAGCATTTTTATCTTTAGTATTTACTGAATATATTCCAACAGTATGTAATATTACTCCATACTTATCTATTATTTTTTTAGTAATAAGTCTTGATATCTTATCTACTTCTGATACTGTTAATGTGTCTTTTACTTCAATATGAATTGAACCTAAATACTTATCTGGACCATAATCATTTAATACTAAATCAAATGCACCTTCTACTCCTTCCACGCTTGCTACATCTTTTTTTATTTGTCTAGATAATGAAGATTCTACTCTAACACCAAGCATATTATCTACTGATTCTTTAATTAATTCTATACCAGATTTAATTATTACTAAGGATAATAATACGCCAACATATGCTTCTAAACTTATATTAAATAACATATACACGATTGCCGATGCTAAAACCGAAATAGATAAAATTGCATCATTAAACGCATCAGTTCCACTTGCAACAAGTGCATCAGAATTAACGCATCTACCTTTTTTCTTAACATATACGCCAAGTATAAACTTAACTATAATACAGGCAATTAATATGATTAGTGTAATAGTACTATAATCAGATGCTTCCGGATGAATTATCTTTTTAATAGATTCAACTAACGCAGTAACACCTGCATATAAAACTATTGCAGATACTACTAAAGATGTCATATACTCTATTCTTCCATATCCATAAGGATGTTTTTATTAGGCTTTCTTCCGCTAACTTAGTACCTATTATCGTTATAATACTAGATAAGGCATCACTTAAGTTATTAACTGCATCAGATATAATTGCAATAGAGTTAGCTAGCAATCCTATAAATGCTTTAAAGAAGGCAAGAACTATATTAGCTAAAATGCTTATTATACTTGTTTTAATTACTACTTTTTCACGATTATTCATAGAACCTCCACTTTATATCTATGTAATATCTCATAAATTAAATTCTTTTATAAATCCAACAATATCACTATTTACTTTTTTTATTCTATCATCGTTTAATAATTCATCATAACTATACCAACGATATTTTGTAGTGTCAAGAAAAAGAGAATCAATACCTTCAATCTTAACATCATAAAAATAGTGTTGATAATCCTTTTCTTTCTTTGCGCTTTCCGAAAACTTAGTATGTACTTTTTCGCCAACATAAATACAAGTAATTTTATTTATATCTATATTAAGTTGTTTAGATACATATTCTTTTACTATTTCATCATTATTATCATGTAATTTGCAGTTTAAAAATAAGTAACTATCCCATCTCTCATCATAATACTGTAAATACTTATTTTCATTATTCTTAATAACTATTATGGCATGTCTACTCTTACTATTAATTATCACTACTCTCCAATCTCATTTCTTATAACATCTTAATTATTTTTACTTTAAACTATCATATATATCATTAGTCACTGCTTCACACCATTCTGTAGATGTATCATCACCTGGTACTTCTACTGCAATGTGACTAAACCAAGAATCTTTCTTCGCACCGTGCCAATGCTTTACATTTGCAGGTATTACTACTACATCACCCGATTTTAAGCTTCTTGCTTGTTTTCCTTCTTCTTGATACCAACCTTCACCATCTATACAAAGTAGTATCTGTCCACCACCTTTTTTAGCATGATGAATATGCCAATTATTTCTGCAACCTGGTTCAAATGTTACATTAAACATACTTAGTTTTGATTCTTCTAAAACAACTAATGGATTTAAGTAACTATTACCAATAAAGTATTTAGCAAATTTAGTATTAGGTTCTCCTAATTTGAATATTCCTCCGTGATTATCCATAAAACTCCTTTCTAGTAAGTGGTTGCAACTGATTTAATTATTAACCACTTACCATCTATTTTTTCTAAAATAATATTTTGTTTTAACCTCCACCATGATTTAGACATTCCAAATGGTGATGCAAGTACTTTACTCTTTCCTACTATACTTGCCTTATTACCATCAATACTAACTATAATACTATCATGTACTGCATCATAATACTTAAGACTACCATTCTTAACAGAATTTATATAATCATCTTTTGTTTGATTCATACCCGTCATATGGACTAGTATATATTTATCACTTAATAATTCATTAAGTTTTTCTATATCTTTATTAATACTTGCTTGTGTTAACTCGATATATATATTCTTAATTACATCTTCATCACTCATTAATCCAAGCCCCAACAATACCTTTAGAACTATTAACTTGTGATCCAACAATAGCAAGACCATCTAGTACTTTCGCACCAACACAAATACTTTCTAATTGTCTTGGTACACTAGATAATCCTGAACCTTCGTGTGTTGTAAAAGGCCTTACTATTTTACCAGTAAAATCTAGTGGAGATAATGCGGTAAATAACTCTTCTGGCATACCTCCCCAATATATTGGTGAACCTATGTATATAACATCATAACTAGATATATCTTTAATACTTTCTTTAATAGGTGCATTATGTGTTTTTGTTCTAACTTTAGCTTCTTCGATACACTCCATATAATTCATTGAATATGGAATACTAGGTTCTACTTTAAACAAATCTGCTCCAGTTATATCTTTGATATACTCAGCTATAACCTCAGTATTACCTTTATCAACATATCTCATTTCTCCACCAAAATAATTCTCATCTGCTCTACTAAAATAAATTACTAAACTTTTCATATTCCTCCTTATTTAATAAAATCATCTATATATTTATTTAAATCAAATCCATTATCTAATGCAATTTTAATTATCTTATCATCACTTGCATTCTCTACTTCAGTTAAATCCACTAAAGCAACTGGAGATACCATAAACATAGCTGATGTAAAATAATCAATTAAATCTTGTCTTAATAAATCAATATCGATATCTTTCATAAAATCACAACCTAATTATTCACTTTCATATTGTGGTTGCCATTTAGCAAACCCTTCTAGTTGTTCTTCAGTTCCATTATAATATCTAATACCTTTATTTAATTTAGATATTTCCTTCATCTCATCGGTAGTTAATTCAAAATCAAATAAGTCAAAATTATCTTTAATATGTTCTACATTCTTAGAACCAGGTATTACTATAAATCCCATTTGGATATGCCACTTAAGTATTATTTGGGCATTAGTCTTATTATATTTGCTAGCTAATTCAGTAAATATATTCTCACTAATTAAAGAATTATCTCCATGACCTAATGGATACCAACACATAATTTTAATATCCTTACTATCAGTTATTTTTCTTAAATCATCTTGCTCATAATAAGGGTGACATTCTACTTGCATAACTTGAGGAATAATACCATAAGTATTTAGTATTTCATCTAAATATTTACCTTCAAAATTAGATAAACCAATAGATTTAATCTTACCTTCTTTATAAGCACGAACTAATTGTGCATATCCTTTTTTATAATTACCACATGGTTGATGTAAGAATAATAAATCTATATAATCAAGACCTAATCTTTCTAGAGTTTCATCTATCGCAAACTCATTTTCATACTCAGATGGCCATAACTTAGTTGATACAAATATCTCTTCTCTAGGTACACCTGATTCTTTAATACCTCTACCTACTGCTCTTTCATTTACATAAGCATTAGCTGTATCAATTAATCTATAACCTATCTTTAATGCCTCACAAACACTAAACTCTGCATCATTTGGTTGTAACATAAACGTACCAATACCTACATTAGGCATTTTTACTCCATTATTTAACTTTACATAATTCATAATACTTATCCTCCATTTCAAATTAATTGTATCATAAAGATAAAGAAAACTCTATCAAAATATACAATATATGATATAATACTTTATAGAGAAAGGCGTTGTTTAATATGAATAAGTATTTTATAAAACTAAAAAATAAGACATTATTATCATTTTTGATGGAACAAAATATTGGTTTAGAGATTTCTGATATTGAAATAATTGATGATAACTATCAAATTTATCCACCACAACTTCAAGATGAAGTAAATCAAGATACAATAATAAGTTTCATCAATTCTAGAATTATTCCTAAAAATAGAGCATTTGTTGAGGATATTCTTAGGTCCTATAATTTAACACTAAATGATAAAAAAGGAGTTATTGATGTATCAAAAGGATTATCACTAACTGATGATTACTGGATTGTACAAGATGAAAATCTAGATTTTGATAAATATAATTTATTTGATAATGAGTTTTCTGATGTTTTATCATTAGTTGCTTTTACAGGCTATTCATCAAAAGTAAAAGGATTATTTAGTTCTCCAGAATTAAGTACTAATGGAATGTTACCAAAAACATGGAGAAGAATTAATAATGATGTTCTTTTATACAAAGGGTCAACAAACTACTTAGGAGCAATAAACACAGGAATGGAACCTTATAGTGAATATTATGCATCACAAGTAGCAGACACTCTTGGATACAATCATGTAAAATATAGTTTAGACGTTTGGAAAGATCAAGTAGTATCAATATGTCCTTTATTTACATCTAAAGAAATATCGTTTGTACCAATAGGTTTAATTGTTAAATCTGGTGGTATTAAAAATGTATTTAATTATATAAAAGAACTAGGGTTTCAAAAAGATTTATCTAACCTATTATTATTTGATGCCATAACTGCTAATCAAGATAGACATTTTGGAAATTTTGGTCTACTAAGAAACAATGATAGCGGAGAATATATTTCTCTTGCGCCTATTTTTGATAATGGAGAATCACTTTTATCTAAAGCATTACCAGATGACTTTGAAAGTGATCAAGCTTTTGATGAACTTATTAATAGCAATGAATATAAATACTCATATTATAACGCATCATACGAGGCAATAATTAAGGAATATTGCAATAAAGAACAGATTGCAGATTTAAGAAAACTATTAACATTTAAATTTAAAAGAGATGATAAAATCAATCTTCCAGAAAATCGTTTAACAAAACTAGAAAAGTTTATTCAATTAAGAGCAAGAGAATACATAAATATCTTATCTTCAGAAGAATAAGTCTACTTGGAAACAATATGTTTCCTTTTTTATTTACACAAAAAGAAAACCCTTGGTACACAAGGGATAATTACTATTTGGTGGAGTCGAGGAGAATTGCACTCCTGTCCGAATATATAAACATATAAACGTCTACAAGTTTAGTTAATTTATAAAGTCAAATAAGCCACAAAAATTAACAAATTAACTTATTTCAAGTCTATTTAAATTCGTTACAGTATCTAGACTCTACTATAATATATCCTAAATAATCGAACCATCTAATATCTCTTAGGAAAAGATAATAGATAGTGCATACCTATTACTAACTAGGCGAAAGCTACACTATTTGTATTAAATAGTTTAGCAAATGCATTTTTAATTCTGTTTCCAGTTATTTTTTGGTTGTACTTAACGAGTACCTTCGACTTGCAATCTATACTCATATATACCCGTCGAAACTAGACGACCCCGTGAAGAAATTATACCATAATATCCACTAATAGTCAATATGGATAGTTTTAGTCATGATATCACGATAACTAAATGATTTTACTCCATACTCACTATCTACTATAAAGATATAATCATATAATTCTTTTATAACTGCCTTATAATCTTCATATTTATTTCTACCTAAATTATATTTAATTGATACTTCCTTACCTATATTATTACCTAACTTCTTCTTAATTTCATATATTGTCATCTTGGATACCCTCTATACATAGTTCCTTTAGTAATAATACCTCCCATACCAGATGCACCATACTTAGTATTTTCAATTATATCTTTTAGATCAATCTCTACATTACTATCAGATAAACTCATACGTGATGCGATAATAGCAGGATCTAATGCATGAATATTTATTCTTTTAGGACTAGATGCAAAGTTAGCGCCTGCTTTAATTAAATCTTCATAATCGGATTGACAAGCACCCGCAATTATAATAAGTTTTTGATGGCTACTTTCATACTTTCTTGCCATACTTACTGTATTTACAAAGTTAAGACTATTCTTATATGCATTGATATCATTAATATTACCCTTCTTTTTATAGTAAGCATCATGTCCTGTAATAACTAATATATTTGGATTATAAGTTTCTAATAGTTCAGTAATTTTTAAAGGCATATCTTTTTCATTTATAACTACACCCTTTGCCATAATATTAATATCTTTATAATACTTTAAACATCTATTTAAATATTCAGAATCTCCATCTATATGAAGTATTTTACCAGGTAAATAAAAGTAATCATCACGTTCTAACCTACATTCCTTAATTCTATCTAAAAACTCTTTATTATCTTCTAAATCTCTTTCTATATCACATTTAACTAAATCTTCCTCATTACTGTCTGCATATAGCCTGACACTCACACCCTTTAAGTAATATATATCATCATTAATGCTAATTATCTTAAATATTATATCATTATTATATTTCTTTCTTGTGACATACTCCCCAACTTTATACATTAAATCACCTAGTTAAATATATGTATTAAAAAAAATAATAGAACAAGTCTATTATTTAGTGAGGTCCAAATTCTAAACTCTGTTGCTTTTTTAGAATTAATCCTATACCCTACTGCAATTATTGCATCTAAATTATAATATTCAATATTTCTTTTAACTTCTCTCTTTCCTTCATTTTGAACTGTTAAGATTTTCTTAACAGTTGAATCTTTATTGAGTTCTCCTTCTTTAAATATATTATTTTAAATGTATAAAATTACCATTTAATCTAACAATAATACTGGGTGATATAATGATTTATATTGGTATATTTATATCAAAGATACTAGAAAATACTCTATCTACTTTAAGAATAATAGTTGTATCTAATGGTAAGAAAAAGTTAGGTGCGATTCTGCAAGGAATAGTTGCACTCATATGGATATTTGTAACTGGTGTAGTTATTATTAATATTAATAAAGATATATTTAAAGTATTATTCTTTGTAATAGGTTCTATAGTTGGTTCTTACTTAGGTTCATACTTAGAAGAAAGAATTGCTTTAGGTACTAACTTAGTAATAATTAAATCCAACAAATTAGATGAATTAAAATATGTATTTAAAAACTATAATATCATTATTAAAGATAATTACTTATTATTTCTAGCCAAAAGAAAAGATACTAAAGAAATAGTATCTAAAACAAATAATATCGATATCAATTCTAAAATAATACTAGAGAAAATTAAAATAGTAAAATAAATGTGCGAATTAATTATCTACATAAACCTAATTAATCTATAATAAATTAGGTGATACTATGCGACCATTTAAAGGATTATTCTGGTGGATAACAGCATTCTTATTTGGATTTCTATTATTCTATCAGATATTACTTACATTAATTATATTTACTAGATTTAATATATTCTTAATATTATTATTCTCTATATTTTGTTTCTTCTCTTTATTTAGATGTCTATGGTAAATGCTTATAATTAGTAATTAACTCACTACTTTTAAGTAATTTATCTACTTCATTTTCAATTTTAATACACATATCGTAATTATTAGTATTAAACTCTAACTTATTAGGCATACTTATTAATATATAAAATAGTAGTAACTCTTCATCTTTTAGAGGATACTCTTTTTCATATATTTTAAGAATATCAAAGAAATCAAACTCATTATAATTTCTTAAATATAATTTATATAAATCAAATATAGGTATATCTATTTTAGACTTATCCCAGTTAGTAAGATAATCTTTATTATTTTTAATATAATTATCAAGTGATAAATTATTATGTATTACAGAAACACGCATCTTGTGTGTTTTTTTAGATATCATGTTATACCACTTTAAAGTCATACTTCTAGCATATCTAATACTATCAAATATTAGTGTAATATTTGATGCAAGTAAATATTCAGAAGGAGAAAAGAATACTTTAGATTCAATTATCGTAATTAAATCAGTATAGTATTCTTCTAAGTATTCTAAGTTATTAAGTAAATCTTCATATAACTCTTTATAATCAGCTTCATCCACTTCTTTATAATAAGTTGTTTTATTATGAAGTAATGATACTAACTTTACTAAATCATTCATCTTCTGTTCTCTAGGCATATCTGTATCTTTAAGATATTCAACTAATTCATAATTAGAATCTTTATCAAATATATGTGGATAATAATTAAAATTTCTATTATCTAAGTAACTTAATATATCATCTTTCTTATTATTCTTCTTAATAACATATTTATCATCTACAACAATATTATTACCTAATTTTCTATAGTTATGCGCTATTATATTATTACGTCTAAGTATATCCTTAATCTCTATCATGTACGCGGTATAATTACTTTATCCCCTATTTTCAAATCACTTATATCATTATATTCTTTTAAAGACTCAACATCTATATCATATTTAGCAACTATACTATCTACTGTATCTCCATCTCTAATTATATATATTTGATAAGTTATATATTCTTCCGTATCACTATCAGTATTAAATAATGTTTTTATCTTTTTATTAACCTCTTCTGCTTTATCAATCTTTTTATCTAGTCCTTCTCTCTTAGTATCTTTAACCTCACTAATATCTTCTTTAACTTCTTTTTTGGTTTCTAAAGTCTCACTAACATTATCACTAATAATATCATCCTCCACATCTATACATCTATCATTATCAGTACTATCTTCTAATACTTCAATTACCTTATCAGTTTCAGTAATCTTCTCACTTAATTTATCTACACTTATATCAATAGAAATACTAAGTTTTCTATCATTTATAATCTCATAATAAAAATCATCTATATCACATACTGCTTTATCCGTATCATATCTATCTTCAATAGATAAGGCAATAGGTAAATCTAAATTAAATGGTAACACTGTACTACTAGCATCAGATACTTTATATTCACCAGTAATTAAGAAATTACCCTTAACTAAATAATCACTAATATTTAATTCGTGTTCTAAAGAAATACTAGTAATCTCACTTATATTATCCTTAAATACTACTTCTTTTTTAAACGGTATAATTATTTTCATAAACATCTCCTCTAATAAAGATTATGCTTACTATTTTTAAGTATGAATAAATTAATAACCATATAAAAAGGCAAGTATATTTAAATACTTGACCCTAATTCTTGTTCTATAATAGAGCGTATCTATTATCATTACCTTTTATAAAATACTTACCAGTTCACTAGAAACCATTCGGTACTAATGTAGTCTGTATTCGTACTATCGGTAATTATAGTACACTTATATTATTGTTCTTTTTTAACATATTATTCATGTTTTTTATTTTATATTTATTATAACTTCTTACATTAATTGCAATTCCTATAACAAGTATAAATGATAGTATATATATCCACATCATAAGTATTACAATAGTTGCGATAGATCCATAATATATATCATAAGCACTAAAATAATTTACATAAAACGAGAATACTGCTGTAGCTACTGTAAAACCAATTGTTGAAAACAAAGCTCCTTTTGAAGTTGTCGCACTATATATCTTACCATCTGGAGATAAGACATATAATAGTTTTATTGCAAGATATATAATAAACATTGCAATCGGCCACTTAACAAAGGCAAAGAAATAATATAGTATTTCATTTACTGGTTCATATGAAATAGACTCTAAAATATATGTAAATATTCTATTACCATAAGTTAAAAACGATATCATAAATATGAATAATACAATTAATAATAATATTAAAAATAATGCTTTTACTCTTCTTTTTATATAACTAGAATTTTTTATATCATATAAAGAATTACTTGCAAGTATTAATGCATGTGTACCATTACTAGCAAGAATAAAAGCAAATATAGTTGATATTATAATATTTCTAGGAAATGTACCAAGTTGAATGTATGGAACTAATAACTGCTCTACTCCTTTAGGTAAAGCAATAGAAATTGTATTAACTACTCCATCTATCGATACTGAGAAGTATGATGCAACTATACCTACTAATATTAGTATTGGAAATATTGATAATATTATAAAGAAAGCAAGGCTTCCAGGCAAATGCATCATCTCAGGTAACATTATAATATCAATTAAGGTTTTTACAAACTCCTTTATTCTTTTCATAACACCCTCTAATTATTCTTGATTAATATGAATTAACCCTTTTGATATTTCTTCTAAAGCTTTACCAATCTCTTTAGTAGACTTATAATCTTTTTCATTCATTTGAAAATACTTTTTCTTTTTCATCTCTTTAACTCTTTTAGATACTACATTTACAAGTAAATATTTAGATCCAACTTGAGTTAATAATTGGTCTATTGATGGATAAATCATGTTTACCTCCTATCTATTACAAGCATAAAACAAATATTTTTTTTTAGCAAGTAAAAGTTAAAAACTTTACATAACTTTACACTTTTATTAATCCTAATATAGTATCTACTTTTATTTTTTCTAAAGAAAATTTAAAACAATCTCTAAATCTATTTATATCAATTTCCTTATTATTGTAGTATATTCTACCTAGTATATCTCCCTCTTTAACATAGTCTCCTACTTTTTTATCAAGTATTATTCCAACATCGTAATCAATAGTATCTTCTTTACTAATTCTTCCTGCTCCTAATTCTAGTGTAAGCATACCAATATGCTCAGCATCTATATCAGTAATATAGCCTGTTTTACTACTAAATACAGTTAATACTTTACTATTAGTATCTAGATTAGTAACGTCACCTTGTTGATATTTAACAAACTCTATAAATTTATTATAAGCAGATTTATCTTTAATACTATTAATACACTCTTCACATGCAGAATCTAGACTAATACCTTTAATCGCACTTATTATTATACTAGCAATACTATATACTACTTCCATTAAATCTTTCGCACCATTTCCATTTAAAGCATCAATTGCTTCTATTACTTCTAATTTATTTCCTATATTATAACCTAATGGTTGATTCATATTAGTAAGTAAGCAGAATACTTTCTTATTGTAATGAGATCCTATATCAATTAAATATCTAGATAATATTCTTGCATCTTTTTTATTTTTAATTAAAGCACCACTTCCAACTTTTACATCAATTACTATTATATCTGCATTTGATGCAAGTTTCTTAGACATAATGCTAGAGGCAATTAAAGGAATAGATTCTACAGTAGAAGTTGCATCCCTTAAAGCATATATCTTTTTATCTGCTATATCAATATTTTCTGTTGCACTACTAATTGCCATACCAATATCATTGACTTCATTAATAAACTCTTTATCAGTAAGATTCACATTAAAATTAGGTATACTTTCAAGTTTATCAATAGTACCACCTGTAAACCCTAATCCTCTACCACTCATTTTAGCTACTTTAACACCAAGTGAAGCAAGCAAGGGAGCAAGTATAAGTGTTACTTTATCACCTATTCCACCAGTTGAATGCTTATCTGCAACTATACCTTCTATACTAGATAAATCAAGTACCTCGCCACTTTTAAGCATTGTATCAGTAAGAGTTAATGTCTCATTAAAATTCATACCACGAGTACATATTGCCATTAATAAAGCACTCATTTGATAATCAGGTATAATCCCATCTACAAAACACTCAATTGCATATTTAATTTCATCATTACTTAATTCATTACCATTTCTTTTTTTGTTGATAATTTCCTTTATATTCATAATATCCCTTTTTTTCTTTCTTCTTAACCCTATTTTTTTCTTCTTCTAATATTCTTTCTAAATATTGTTCATTAGATAATCGCGTATTTCCATCTACAAAACCAATATTATTATCTAACATATATATAATTTTTCTTGCTTCCTCTATATCTTCTTCCGGCGCTAAAAACATTGAACTTTGTAATTCATTTATTGCATACCTTTTACCATCTTCAATTTTTTTAGCTTCCTCATGCATAAAATATATTGCACTTATATGAATATATTTATACATATGACTAGTTTTAACATCAATAACATTATCTGTATCTTTATCAATAACACATAAACGATACGGGTAATCATCTCTATTTGGTTTAAACAATCCATTTTTCAATCTTTCAAAAGGACATATTTGTAACCAACATACAATATATCTACTATTTTTCATTATCAATTACCTTTCTTATCCCCCACCATGATAAAAGCGCACATTTCTTTCTATTAGGTTGTTTTGCAATATCACTATAAATACTCGCAGCCTCTAAAATATCACTATTATATTCTTTTTCATCAATCATATATTCATAGTTTTTTAATATTTCTTTTGCTTCATCAACACTTTTACCTAGTAATGTTTCTATCATCACCGAAGTAGCGCTAGTACATATTGCGCATGCTTCTCCATCAAAACGAATATCAACTATTTTATCATCTATTATTTTAACCATTAAATCTATCTCATCTATACAAGACTCATTATTCATATTAACACTGATATAACTATCATCATCAATAAGACCTTTATTCTTAGGATTTTGATAGTGTTCTAGAATAATAGTTCTCTTTAAATTATTGTCCACATAATCACCTACCTAAATTATATTATAATTATCTTAAAAATACAATCGAATTATTTCCTTTTCACTTTACTAGGATAATCACCTGTAATTATTTTATATACATGATTATATAACTTACTATCTTTAAATTCATTTATATAATTTATTACTTCTAAATCATTACTAAGTTCATAATAAGTTTTAACAAACAGTATCTTCCTTACACAAAATCTATCATAATATGTATTAAAAATCTCACTAATAAAATACATTACTTCATCCGCAATACGCATATAAACACAATCAGTTATATCTTTATAATCTTTAATTATAGTATCAATATCATTACCTTTATAAAGTCCAATATTACTATTATCTACCATATACTTTAATCTAGTAGATAATAATTCTAGCTCATCAGATATATTCTCATATCTATCTTTCATACTTTCAAGTATTCTAATATACTCAAGCATAAATAACTCTTGTTCACGAGAAAGATTATCACAAACACCAAAACCATCAGGAAATTCATCCGCAACATTTGTTACGTTATAATTAATATCATCTTCATTATCTTCATAATTATCACTAGAATCTACAGTTGCATCATAATAATCTTCATTGGGATCAAACTTTTCTGAATTATCCCTAGTATAATTTAATTCTTCCTCTGCAGAATCATCAATTATTCTATTAAAATCATGTTTAACTTTTGTTCTAAATAATGGTTGATCGGTAAATATCGCACACTCAAAAGGTTCATATAATAAATCATTTATTTTTCTAGATTCATCATAATGTCTAGAGGATAAATACCTTCCTCTATTAATTGGAAAAATAGTATAATCTTCTTCTACATCATTATATATATCTGAATATATAGAAGTTATCATATCAATATACTCTTCATCACCATTTTTAATACTATCTAGTATTTCTTCTTTCTTTCTATATAAACTATCTAGTGCTTTATTATAATCACCATTATTATTCATATATAACTCTTCAATATTACGTTCTAAATCACAATACTTATTTATAAAGTCAATTGGTTTATTTATCCCTAAATATTTAAGTATCTTTGGACTATAATCAAGATATTTAGCAGGCTTAATTAAAGAAATTTTCTCATCAATATTATGTTCAGTAATACCATCATTTAATATGATAAATCCATTCTTATAATGAACCATGTCTTTACACTCACACAAAAACTTCATAAACTCTTCTTGTTCATCAATTTCTATAAAACAAATACCTTCATCATTAAGATTCCACTCAAGAACCCTTCTACCTTCTAATGCTTCAATTAAACTAATACTTCTTTTATCATTAAATAATAAATTAATTCTAAGTAGAAACAAAGTTGTATAAGTAAAACTTTCATCTATCTCGTACATACAAAACCTCCATTAAGTAGTGATTATTATACATCAATTATTCAAAAATAAAAAGACCTATTTGGCCTTAACAATAAGTTTTAAAGCAGTACGTTCTTCACCATCAATAGTGATATCAGTAAAAGCTGGAATACATACAAGATTTTTACCACTAGGAGCAACAAAACCACGGGCAATTGCGATAGACTTAATAGCTTGATTTAACGCACCTGCTCCTATTGCTTGTATTTCAACAGTTCCTTTTTCACGAATTACATTAGCTAATGCTCCTGCAACTGAATTAGGGTTTGATTTAGTCCCTACTTTAAGTGTTTCCATAAAATCCCTCCTAATTAAATATATTAAAAAATTTAATCTCTAGAACAAATATAATTTGAATAATATATCGTACAATGATAAAATATAAATGAGGTGTGTTATGAAAAAAATAGTTATAGGAATTGTTCCTGGTGTTAGAAAGAATATAGATAATCCTTATGAATATAAATATATATTTTTAAATAATTATTCTAAGATGATTAGCGAGTTTGAGGGCATTCCTTTTGGTTTATTACCTAGTGATGAAGTGATAAGTGAAAAACAACTTAATATATGTGACGGATTTATCTTTCCTGGTGGTAGATCATTAGAAAAATTTCACTTTGATATAATACTTCATGCATTAAAATATAATAAACCAATTCTAGGTATATGCTTAGGTATGCAAGTATTAAACTACTTTGGTATATTAAAAGATATATTAATAAGTAGAAATATTGTAGTTAATAGTGATAATCTATGGAATGTATTTAATGAAGTACAAGATAAAGATATATTTAAATTAAAAGATATACCTATACCTAATATTCATGGATATCAAATTATGAAAGATGAAGTAGAATGTAATTTAGATACATTATCTAAATCTAGACATGATATAAATATTAATAAAGATAGTGTACTATACTCTATTTATAATACGAGTACAATAAATGTATTATCTCTTCATTTAAAGCAAGTAACTAATGTAGGTAGTGATTTTTATATAAGTGCAAAATCTCCTGATAATATTATTGAAGGATTAGAATATAAAGATAATAACTACTTTATAATTGGTGTACAGTATCATCCCGAATTAGATGATAAAGCAATATTTGAAAGATTTATTAGTGAGGTAAGTAAACGTGTTTAAATACTCTAATACTAATAAAAGATACTATACACTAGATTATTATTATAAGAATAAATTTAAATCTAAAGTAGCCAAGATTAATTTAGATGCTAATTTCACTTGCCCTAATATAGATGGTAGTAAAGGAGTTGGAGGATGTATATACTGCTTAAATGGTAGTAGTGATTTTAAAAAGAAAGTATCATTACTAGAACAATTCTATGAAAGAAAAAAAGTAATGCTTAATAAATGGCCTAATAGTAAACTTATTGGTTATTTTCAAGCAAATACTAATACGTATGATACAGTAGATAAGTTAAAAGAAAGATATGAACTAATACTAAAACAAGATAATGTTATAGGACTTGCTATCGCAACACGTGCAGACGCAATTAGTGATGATATATTAGACTATTTATGTGATTTAAATAAAAGAACATATCTTACTATTGAATTAGGACTACAGACAATACATGATAAAACTGCAACACTAATTAATAGATGTCATACATTAGAATGCTTTGATAATATGGTAACAAAGCTTAGAAATAATAATATAGATGTTGTTGTACATATTATTAATGGACTACCATATGAAACTAAAGATATGATGTTAGATACAATTAGACATCTAAATAAACTAGATATCCAGGGCATAAAGATACATATGTTATCAATTGTAAAAGGAACTAAGTTAGCTTTTCTATACAAAGATAAACCATTTAAAATACTAACCAAAGATGAATATATAGATATAGTGTGTGATCAAATAGAACTATTAAATGAAGATATTGTTATCCATAGACTTACAGGAGACCCTATTAAAGAAGAATTAATAGAACCTACTTGGATACTTAACAAAATAGATGTATTAAATGGAATTGATAAAGAACTAGCACGTAGAAATACATACCAAGGTATAAAAAATTCTATTCAAATTAATGAATAGAATTTTTTTAATAATTATTTTATTTTTCTATATTATATTTATTTGACTGTTGCTTAATCAAATCTAAATCAGAAAAATAATTTACACCCATAGCATTTTTTACTTGATTCATTTTTTTAGCAGCTTTTTTTCTTGCTTTTTCGCTACCATTCTTTAGTATTTTGTAAACATCAGGAATATTTTTTTCAAACTCCTTTCTTCTTTTTCTAATTGGTTCAAGTTCTTCTTGTAAAATGCTATTTAAAAATTTTTTTACTTTTACATCACCTAAACCACCACGTTCATAATGGGCTTTCAATTCAGCTAAACTCTTATATTTTGGAAAATATTTTTCAAAATGCTCTTCTTTGCAAAAAGCATCTAAGTATATAAATACAGGATTATTTTTAGTTTCTCCAGGATCATCTACTTTTAAATGGTTTGGATCAGTAAACATACTCATAACTTTTCTTTGTATTTCTTCTGGCTCATCAGATAGATAAATACAATTTCCTAACGATTTACTCATTTTAGCTTTACCATCAATACCAGGTAACCTAGAACAAACATTATTCTCTGGCAATAATTCTTTTGGCTCTATAAGAACCTTATCATATAAAGAATTAAAACTTCTAACAATTTCTCTAGTTTGTTCAATCATAGGTAATTGATCTTCACCAACTGGCACAATGTTTGCATCAAATGCCGTAATATCTGCAGCTTGACTTATTGGATACGTAAGAAAACCTGTAGGAATACTTTTATTAAAAGCTCTCATTTTAATTTCTTCCTTAATTGTTGGATTTCTCTGTAATCTTGATAATGTTACTAAATTTAAATAATAAAATGTCAATTCACATAATTCAGGAATTTGTGACTGAACAAAAATTGTCGATTTATTTGGATCTATTCCACAAGCAAGATAATCTAATGCAACTTCAATAACGTTTTGTCTTACTTTTTCCATATTATATGCATTATCAGTTATTGCCTGTGAATCTGCAATTTCTATAAAAATTTCATCAAATTCACCAGAATTTTGTAATTCTACTCTTCTTTTTAAGGACCCAACATAATGTCCTAAATGCAATCTTCCAGTTGGTCTATCTCCTGTCAATATTATTTTTTTATTCATTTTAATAAACTCCTTTTTACACTAAAATCACTAATACTTATTTTATTTAAACCATCATAGTTTTCTATATTTTTATTGTTTAATGCTACTGTAGCATACTTTGTTTCGTTTCTAGATATTCTAATAACTCTTCCTGCTGAACGATTACATAATCCTTCTAAATCTCTAGGATTATCATCAATAAATATTGAATTATTATAGTTCAAATCTAAATTAAATTTATAATCACTAGCAATAATGATATTATCAATCATATCACATATATCTAAATTTGATAATTTTTTTAATTGAAACTTTCTGTCTCCATAAGTTAATATATTCACCCTATATCCCTTACTTTTAGATTCTCTTATGAAATTATCAACATCATCATAAACATATTTATTCCCATTATAAACTATCATCTCAAGTTCATCTAAAACTTTTGATTGAAGTTGATTATGCGCACACATTTTTAATATTAATCAACATTAAACAAAATACAGAAAAAGAGAATTACTTATCTCTTACTCTTGCTTTTAATTTTGTTTCAACTGCACTTATTATTCCATTAAACACTTGCATTACTTCATCTTCATTTAATGTACGCGAGTCATCTTTAAATGTTAGAGAGTATGCAATTGATTTTTCATCTTTACCTACATTATCTCCTGTATATATATCAAACACTTCAATGTTATCTAGTAATCTAGCTCCTGCTTTTTTTATTACATCTGTAATTTCTTTATTAGTAATATCTTTATTTACTACAAAGGCAACATCTTTTATAATACTTGGATATTTAGATGATTCTTTAAATTTAATTGGTTTAATCTTTTTATTGCATAGTTTAGTTAATGATAATTCTATTACATAGATTTCATCTTTATTAACTTTAGGGTGTACTCTACCTATAATTCCTACTTCTTCTCTATCTACAAGTACTCTCGCACTTACTCCAGGATGCATGTCAGGTATCATTTCAGGTATATTGCATGCTTGATAATCATATCTGTTTTTAAGGCCTAGATAATCAAGTAAATTCTCTAATACTCCTTTTACTAAATAAAAGTCTACTTTAGTATTTCCTTGCCAACTATTAGTAACAAAGTCTCCACTAGCAAGTATACATATCTTAGTATCTTCTATGTAGTTAGCATCATATGTATTAGCTATTTCATAGATATTAATATTTTTAACTTTTCTTTTCTTATTATAAAGATATGTATTAATAAGTGATGGAATAAGTGTAGTTCTAATAACACTCTTATCACTACTCATAGGATTAGGTAAGATAATCTGTTTTTTATCTTCATATCTAAATAGGTTAGCTTCATCAACTGATACTAGTGTATAGTTTTTATCTTCATCAAAGCCTAAAGCTCTAAGTCTTTTTGATACATCTTTTCTTAAACCTATATTACCTTTATACTCACCTTTTTTCATTGGTAAAGTAGGAAGTTTACCTACTAAGTTATGATATCCATATAAACAACCAATCTCTTCTGCAATGTCAGCTGCATTACATTCAATATCTAATCTTCTATTTGGAACAGTAATAGTAAATAAACCTTTATCATATTCATATTTAAAGTCTAATCTATCTAGTTCTACTTTCATATCATCATCAGTAATAGTAATACCTAGAATATCATTAATATCACTTGATTTAACTTTAATAATCTTAGGTGTTTTATCTAATGTATCATGCATGATAGTATCTTTTAAAACTGTACCAGATGCATATTCTTGTAATAAGTAACATGCTCTATTTATAGCAGCTATTGTATATTCATAGTTTAATCCTTTACCATAACGAATAGATGCTTCACTTCTTAAATCTAATCTAGATGAAGTTTTACGAATACTTATTGCATCAAAGATTGCACTTTCTATTAATATATCTTTAGTATTATCATCAACCTCAGTATTCTCACCACCCATTACTCCTGCTATACATACTGGGCTATTACCATCAGTAATAACTATATCATCACAAGTAAGCGTTCTATCTTTACCATCTAATGTAGTAATTTCCTCATTATCATAAGCATTTCTAACTACTACTTTATTACCTAGTTTATCCTTATCAAAGAAGTGTAGTGGTTGGCCATACTCTAGCATTACATAGTTAGAAATATCTACTACGTTATTAATAGAACGCATACCAACACTTTCTAGTCTTTTCTTAATAAAGTCAGGTGACTCTCCTACTTTAACACCCTTAACCATACGTGCAGTATAGAAAGGACACTTTTGAGTATCAACAGATAGATTAAAATGATTATTAATAGAATCAGTATATTCTTTTATATCAATACTAGGTAGTTTTACTTTTTTATTTAAGATGGCTGCAACTATGTAAGCAAATCCAATATGATAATAACAATCATTATTATGATGTTTATGAATATCAAGTTCAAGTATAGTATCATCAAAACCTAAGTATTTTAGAGCATCTACTCCAACCGGAGCATCATCTGATAACTCAGTAATACCTTTATTATAATTCTCTTCCGTCTTTTCTTCTAAACCTAGTTCAAATAATGCACATATCATACCATTAGACTCAATTCCTCTAATTTTACTTTTCTTAATTTCAAAATCTCCTGGTAATACAGCTCCTGGAAGTGCAACTATTACTTTTAAGTTTTCACGTACATTAGATGCTCCACATACTATTTGTGTAGTAGTATCTCCAATATTAACTTGACAAACATTTAAGTGATCACTATCAGGATGAGGTTCTACTTTAAGTACATGACCTACTACAAGATTATTAATATTATTACATCTAATCTCTTCAATATTAACACCAAACTTAATTATTTTATCAGTAAGTTCAGAGATACTTTCATCTTTAATATCGACATAATCTCCTGTCCAATTTAAACTAATCATCTTAATCCTCCCTTCTATCAAATACTTTTGATTCTCTTAAATCAGTATTATAAAATGTTCTTATATCATTTATTCCGTATTTAAGCATTGCAATTCGCTCTAGTCCAAAACCAAAAGCAAAACCATGCCAAATACTAGGATCATATCCACACATCTTAAGTACATTAGGATGTACTACTCCTGCTCCACTAATTGTAATCCAACCTGTGTTTTTACATATTGGGCAACCTTCACCTTTACATTTAAAACAAGATATATCAGTTTCTACTGAAGGCTCTGTAAATGGATAATAACTTGGTCTAAAACGAGTAATACAGTCATCACCAAATAAGTGTTTTGCAACTACATCAAATGTACCTTTTAAATCAGCTAATGTCGCATGTTTATCAACAAGTAATCCTTCTATTTGCATGAAATTATGTGAATGTGTTGCATCATCATCATCTCTACGATATGTTTTACCAGGGCATACTACTCTTATAGGTTTTTCTCCCTTACCTTCTAACATAGTTCTTGCTTGTACTGGAGATGTATGACTTCTAAGTAATATTTTATCTCCTTCTAAATAGAATGTATCTTGTGAATCTCTTGCAGGATGTCCCTTAGGTAAATTTAAAAGTTCAAAGTTATATAAATCTTCTTCTATTTCTGGTCCTTCAACTACATCATATCCTAGACTCATAAATAAGTTTTCCATATCTTCAACAGTCTTTTCTAATATATTTGGACTACCAGTTCTAACTTTAGTTGCAGGAAGTGTTATATCTATTTTTTCACTTTCTAGTTTTTTCTTTAATTCTAACTCTTCAAGTAATTTCATCTTAGATTCATAAATTTCATTAAAATGATTTTTAACCATATTAACTAATTTACCATATTCTTTCTTGTCTATTGCATCTTTAATACCTGCTTGTAGAGTTGTAATCTTACCTTTTTTACCTAATTGTTCTACTTTATAGTCAATTAATTCTTTTAAATCATTAATATGTTCAAATCTTCGACTAATCTCTTCCATTATCTTTTTTACTTTTTCTTCATTCATTATATCCCTCCTAAAAAAATAAAAATCATATTAATTATAGGGACGAATTATTCGCGGTACCACCCTATTTCATAATATGATTATGCTCTTATGACTTAACGCGCCTAACGATAAGACTAGAAACTGAATTCATAAAAGGTTATTTATTATCTTCACACCTACTGATAACTCTCTTTAAACACTACTTTTACTACTACTTTTTCATTATAGTCTTTTGTCAACTGCTAATAATTCTAACACATTTCTAACTATTTTTCAACTATTTTATTTTAACTTTTTCAACTATATCTTCACTATTAATAAATCTTATTCTAGATCCTATCTTAGTAGAATTAAAATATAGATTATTAAGCATCATTACATTATTATAGTATTCAATATAACTAATATCTCCATTAACAAATAAATTATTATATTCAGTTATTTCTTCATTATATCTTTTTATTATTTTTCTTACACATTTCTCTCAATTCATTAATATCTTTAATTATAGGACAAATTAATACACAATTTAATGTATCTGGAATAGTTAATCCCTCTGTACTGGTTAAACTTCTTAAAATCAAAGCTCCTCCTATACTTTGAGGTAATGTTAAGCCTTCCGCACTGGTTAAACTAGATAAATATAGAGAATCTCCTATACTTTGAGGTAATGTTAAGCCTTCCACACTGGTTAAACTTCTTAAAGTTAAAGTTCCTCCTATACTTTGAGGTAATGTTAAGCCTTCCGCACTGGTTAAACTTCTTAAATATAGATCACCTCCAACACTTTGTGATAATGTTAAACCATTGGCACTGGTTAAACTAGATAAATATAGGTCTCCTCCGACACTTTGTGGTAATATTAAACCTTCCGCACTGGTTATACTTTTTAGATTTAGGTCTCCTCCTATGCTTTGTGGTAATGTTAAACCATTGGCACTGGTTAAACTTTCTAAATTTAGAGAACTTCCTATACTTTGGGGTAATACTAAACCTTCCGTACTGGTTAAACTTCTTAAATCAAGAAGCCCTCCTACACTTTGGGGTAATGTTAAGCCTTCCGCACTGGTTAAATCAGATAAATCAAGTTCACCATAAT
>CAMVPJ010000010.1 GCA_947169395.1 uncultured Caryophanales bacterium | reverse complement strand
AAAAAGGATAACATAACAATATCCTCATTTTCCCTAGGCAGATGATTTTATCCTGTAACGAAACCTATTATATTCTTATTAATACAATATCTCAAGCTGAAATATAAGTATTATTAGTTTTTTCCTTATATATATTATTAGTTAGTTGTTTAAATTTCCTTTTTTGATAAAATTCTTTAAAAAATAAGTTACACTAACTCATATGCTCTAGCCATAATTCTGCGATCACTTGAAAACTCAATAATATATCCATCATCTTTTTTACATATAATAATACCAATAGTTTTATCTTGATTAGGCTTTCTTATATTTTTATCAACATAATTCATATAGAATTGTATTTGTCCTAAATGTTCCTTTTTAATTTCAGTTACTTTTAGTTCTACAACTACAAAACAATTATATTCATAATTAAATAACATTAAGTCTATAAAATTATATTTATCATTTATTTTTATTCTATACTCATTCCCTACATAAGCAAAACCAGAACCTAATTGTAATAGAAAATCATCTATATTAGTTAATATCGCTTGTTTTAAAGCATATTCAGTTAACTTGTTCTTTAATAAATTACTCTTTATAACAATTGGATTAGGAACTACATCATATATATTTAACTGTTCATTAGAACTTAGTTTATCTTTTGCTTCATCACTTAATCTTTCATATTCCTTACTTTTAATTTTTTCTTGCAACTTTTTTATAGTTAAATTCTTGTTAGAACACTCGGTTAAATAATACTTTATTGTATTAATATCATTAATAGATAATACTTCTCTATAATGACTCCAACTCAATTTGGAACATGACGTGTTCCATTTTATATTAGAGAACACTTCATAGAATTTACGCATATATCTTAAATTACGTTCATTATATTTCTTTCCAACTTCAAGCATTAGTTTTTCAGAATATTGTTTAATTATATTTTTGCCATAGTCTTTACCAGCAGCATTTAATAATTGACCGATTTCATAGTATGCTTTAACCTTATTCCTATCTTTTGCATAATCGTGTGCTTTATCATATATTTCACTTTCAAGAATTTTTTCTTTTATTACATCGTAATACTTCATAATTACCAATTTTCCTCCCTATATATATTATTATTGATAACTTTCAAATTTCCTTCTTTTTTTGCATTTTAATTCAAAAAAAGCACAAAAAAACACTTAAATCATAAGTGTCATCGACATAAATAGTAATAACATTACCCCGCCACCAGTTGCGAATAACATTATCATAGTTTTTTTCTCCATTTTATCAAGACGTTCTTGGTATTTTATTTCTCTTGCTTTATTCTGTAAGGTTGATACCATTCTAGAAAATGCCATTACTTGTTCTTGTTTATTATCTTGTGAACCTAGACTTAATCTATATAAAAGTCTCATCATTCGCATTGAATCTCTAACAGGATACTCTTCTGCAAAGTCTGTATAAGGTTTTATAGATGAATCTCCTGCATCTATTTTAGCTACTAATTTAAGTAATCCTCTTTTAAATACATCTGGTGCAGTTTCAATACTTCTAGATAGTGCGATAGGCACAGTATAGTGTTGCACTAGTATTTCTAGTCCTTTTAAATAATAAGGTAATAATAAATCTATACTATGCAAGTGTGCCCTATACATTCTTTTTAATTTTGCATATGGCATTTTAAATACTAATAGTGCTAATACGACTGCTAAGAATATAACTATAAACGCAAGTTTACCTGCTAGTATTGATAAAAATAATACTATTAAGAATGTTAATACTGCATTACGTATTCTTTTTTCAAACATTTCTTCTAGATCAATATCTTCATCTTCATATCTAAGTCTTACTAAAAATTCATAATCATCTTCTATAATATTTCTAAATACAGGAGATAATTCTTTAATAAATTTATTACCATCAAATACTTTATTATATATAAATATAAATACTAAAGTAGCAGTAACTAATATATATATTAATCCCATGTTTCACCACCAAAACTATTCTGCACCTACATTTTCATTATAGTACTTCTCTCCATTTAATAAGAAGTAAGAGTTCATTACTACTAGTAAGTGTATTAATAACTTTAAATACCACATATTAAGTAATTGTGAATAAGTATCCCCTAGTAGTAATTGTATTAAGGCAATCATACCATAAAGCATAATACCAAATCTAATAAACTTCTTATGGAAATTTGCTCTATCTATTCTATCTCTATATACAGCTTCTACAAGCATATCAATATCTAAACTCATATTTTCTAGTGCTTCTTGTGAGTCTTTCGCACCTTCATTAGTTATCTGTAAGAACAACTGATGCATGTTTTTTACCATATAGAAATCATATTTATTTTGAAAATACTCTAAAGACTGATTAATAGTACCATTTTTATAAGCTAGGTCTATCATTATTTTAACATCACTTTTAACAGGATCTTCTAGTACTCCTGATTCATATACACCTTCTAGAGATTTAACAAATGATTGTGATGTTTGAAAGTCAAGTATAATATTAGTTGTATATGTTTGCACTTGTTCAAATATAAATTCACTATATAATCTTTTACATCTTAAATATTCTAAGTAAGGAATAAATGCAATAGCTATACCTGCATATATTATGGCAACTACTATATCATAGAAATATAAATATCCCATGGCACCAGCTATACCACCAAATATAACGATTTGTCTTAAATAATCTTTAAATTTATAATTCTGGCCTAATTCTTTTATTTTAACTCTTATTTCTTTATAAGTATAAGGCGCAATTTTATCATATACTGGTCCTAGACTACTAGTTACCTCTTTATATATATCTTTACCACCTGTACTACGATAAAATACTATAAATAAAAGTATTATACCAATAAGTAAGAATATTATATTAATCATATTGCACCTCCTACTCAAAAATTATATTATTATTATTATTAATTGTTTCATTTGAAGATGTAGTATCGTCTTCATCAGTTGGAACAATAATATTTTTATCCATTCTAACTCCTTGTGCTTCTAAGTAATCATATAAATATTTACTTGGATTTCTTCTAGTTACTTTACCATCAGGAGTTTTCTTATAAATTGTATTATATTTAGCCTCATTATCTTCAGTTACAAAGAACTCAGTAACTTCAGCTATTTCTCTTATCATTCTATGTGTATTAGCATCTTGATAAGCTCGAATATATACACCAAGTTGAATATATCTATAAATAGATTTTAAAAATTGATCTATATCTTGATTAGTCTCTAACAATGAATACATTCTGTTTGGAATAGATGATGCTTTATCAGCATGTATTGTAGATAATATGTAGTGCCCTGATGATATAGAGTTTCTAACAGCCATTACTGCTTCCGCACTACGAACCTCTGATAAAAGTATCCACTTAGGATTCTGTCTCATACAAGTAACTAATACATCAGAATAACTTGCAATATTATTTGTTTTCATCGCAACTATATCACGATTAGGAAATATTTTATCTAAGTGTAGTTCTAGAGTATCTTCTATTGTAATAATCTTCTCATCAACTCTAGTATTAGCAGCCAAGTATTTAATAAACTCAGTTTTACCACTACCAGTTTCACCACACACCATAATATTAGTATGTCCATGAACACAAGTAATTAGAAAGTTTAGTATATCTTCAGTAATATACTTATCTCTAATAATCTCATTTTTTACAAGTCTTATTTTAGCAGGTGTCTTTCTAATTACACATGCAATACCATTTCTAGCTATAGAATCATGTACAAAGTTAATACGAAGTTCTTCTGATTCACTATCTAAAAAAGGATGAGCTGCATTAAAACTACGACCTACTACATTCGCGCATTGGAATGCAAGCTTGTCCATAAAATTATCATCAATACCAGGATTTTCTACTCTAAATGTACCATGGGATAATGTTCTAAGCCATAACTGTCCCCCATTATCATAAGATATATCGGTTACATCATCATTATCTAAGTATTGCTGTAAAGGACCAAAATCCATCTCATCAAAAACATTATCCACAAGTATCACCTACTCCCTATTTATTCTTATTATCTAACTAAACTTCTACTATTATCTGTTTGATTAGTATTATTTTCAGTATTATTTGTATTATCCTCTACACTATTTTGTGCACTTACAAACTCTTCTACAGCCTCATCACTAACAGTACTTGTTGCATTATTTATATAGTCTTGTAATGTTTTACTACTAACAAGCGTTCCTGATTTAGACACATATTTCTGCCCTTTAGGCTCAATTACTAAATCAATTCCTTGCCCTTTTAAGTACTCTGCACGTTTTAATAATTTATAATTATCACGTGATAATCCAAAAGCTAAATATGATGGACTTCCAACATTAGCAGGATCAGCAAATACATTATGTCCAGATCCATCATGTACCGCAAGTACTTTAATACTACTAAATAATTTACCATACATAATATTTCCATTTGCATCACGAGCTGACATGTATATATCTATATGTGAATCAGGTAAGATTGAGTTTCCAAAAGTTGATACCATATCTACTTTATAGTAATATGCTTCATCTCCCTTTGAAATATCAATCTTCTCAATCCAATTACCTGGTATAGAGTCTTCATCTACAACCCAATCTGTATATATCATAGATCCTACTGGAATAGTAACATTAATATTAGTATATTTACCTACTATTAATGATGCATTTCTAATTACATTCTCAGTTAAACCTACTTTAGATATCTTTTTAATTTGTAACATATCCCCCGTAATTTTAGTTTGCGCAGGTATTTTAACCTTCGCAACTGGAATACTTACTGGATTTACTGTTTGATTAATAGTTACATTAAATCCAATAAACAATAAGAATACTATTAAAATAATCCCTAGTATAGTAACAGTATTTTTATTTCTTAAAAACTTATTTAAACCTCTCATATATTCTCCTTTCAATACTTTGTTTCTAATATTGCATCAACCTTATTTACTAAATCAAAATCAACAATTTCACTAGTTCCATTTTCAGTTGATGATACTTTAATTGATACCTTTGGTGGCTCTTCATTAATATCATATATATCTATAACATACGATCTTGATAATGAAGCATTTTCTGCAAATCTCTTTAAAAATATTTCAACAAATCTATCCTGATCAATTTTAACAATACCAGATTCGTTATATGCATCAATATCAATCGCATCATACATAGCTGCTTCTGTAGTCTCGCGTAGTAAAGTGTAATTATGTTGATCAGTAGTAGTAGTGCGTTGCATAAAGAATATAAATACAATCGCAATAATACCAAACATTATTATAAAATACGCCCAAATAGAATCCTTCATATAATCACCTTAATTCGCCCATATACTTTCATTTATTTCACACGATTTACCACCTTGTACATCCGATTTACACAATCCAGAAGAAGCTTCATTATCAAGAATACTTTTTATAAAACCTAATGCTTCTTCTTTAGATGTCCCAGTATATAATGAACTATTTTCTCTTATACTTTTTATATTTTGAGGAGTTAATTCAAAATGATATAAAGGTTCAACCTTAGTACCACCTTTTACTCCATTAGAATTTGGTCTATCTGTAATGTACTTCTTAATAGTTTTATTTCCTTCAACACTGCATTCCTTAGACCCATTTAACGATTTATTATCATAACCAGCTGTGTAATCATCTTTTCCGTAGCTAACATCTGCTTGATAGCTAACATCATCTTCATCATTTATTGTTTTATTCTTAGTTAGTAAGATTTGTAAATAAGTTGCGTCATCTAATTCAACTTCACATTTATTATCAAGATAAGCTAACTTTTTTTGTAAAGCATTAAGTCTTGATTGAAATCCCACATATAATTGAATTAACTCAACATCTTTAGTATTAATAGTCCCATTTAAATCTACATCACCTTTTTTATATTTTGTTTTATCATTTATAATATTTTGTAAGGCAGTTGTATCAACAGTATTGAATTTACCATCCCCGTTAACATCATATAAATTGGAATAATCATCTTCATTAGAAATAGCCATACTTAATAGGTTTACATCATCGCTATCCCATTTATGATTTCCATTAATATCTCCAGGATAAATACAATTATTAATTTCATCATCAACAGATTCATCATCTTTAGATATAATATCTTCACTTGAACTACCGTTAGAAGTATCACACCAATTACTACCAGTAAATCTATTGTTTCCTTCAATACTATTAAAAGGATTACTGTAATCTATTGTTCTATATAACACTTCTTCTCTAAAAGTATTTGGTTTAATTTCATATTTACAAGTCGAATCATTTTCTATGTTACCATTATAAGCTGATCTAAACACCGTTCCATTAACACTGGTAAATGACATTTGTATGTTTCCACTTTTTGCATTATTAGGAACTAATATACCATACTTAGAACTATTTTTGTATTCATCTGGATATTTATAATTTACATTTAATATAAACAGCCAACCAAAATTTTTGCTTTCTTCTTTATCACTTTCGCTAGAATATGTACAAGTTATATTAGATGTATTATCTACACAATTTCCTCTAGAACTAACTAATGTAACATCATTATCATCAAGTTCAATGTTTTTATCAAACATACGAACAGATAAATTAGGGATTAATGTCTCAATATCAGCTCTAAAGCTTGTTCCATTAATTCCGTTGCCATATAACGAAGGGATATTACATTCAAGTTTTACTGTAGATGACCCAAACACACCATCTGGAGCACTATATATTAAACCTCCAGGATACGCAGATACAACACTTTGATTGTCTTCATCAAGTACTAGTGTATTATTATTAAACGAAAATTGAGCTCGACATAACATATATTCATTTGTAGGATTTGTAACATGATTTTCAGTACTATTAGGACCTACCACCCACGAATAATCAAGTTTAGTTCTACTGCAATCACTTGTAACATTAGGTTTAAAACTATCACAACTCGGATTATTAATGTCTAAAAGCCTATTACCATAACTTGTATCATTAGAGTGACTAGCATATAAATTAGCATTATTTACTGGATTATTACTTATTTGACTTTCACATGTTTCTACATTTTTCTTTATTTTAAAAGAACGACTATCCTCACTACATCTTTTCCCTGAATATTTTTCAACTAAATAATTTGGTGTGAGAGTTTGAAGGTCTTTATCATCTACTGGTTCATATCTTTGAGCAAGATAATATTTCCTTTGGTTACACACTCTTGTAAAAACCTTATTAGATGAATTGCTATTAGCATTAGAAGTAATATCCGCAGTTATTATATAATCTAGTCCATCTGAACCTGTTTTTACATCTATCACGCCATTTTCTCGCCAAATAGATTCATCGTTAATCTCAATATCTTGAGTTACACTATCACAAGCTACTTGCTTTCCAGTATATTCATAACAAACATATCTTATCTCTAATTTATAATAACCATTACTGTTCTCTGCAATTTCGGTATTATTTTTAATTTCAACACCATTTACTTTTACACTCTTTATTTCTGAATATACTTTATTAGTAACTTGTCCGGTTATACTATCAACAACAGAATTACCATTTCGATCATAACCTCTGCTACTAAAATCATTATAGAAATGATTAATTACTTTTTCGTATTTATTACTCTTATCAAGACTTGTTTTATTAATAAATCCATAAACATTATTAGCATCTCCACCTAACTTAGAATCAGTTAAAAACTTATTTATAGCAATCTCAATGTAATAATAATCATCATTAGTAATTGCAGCATTTGAATCTCTATACATATTAATTAAAGAGCCAACTCCGGCAGCAATCTTTAAATTAGTTTCAGGATCCCTATGCCATGCAGTTTGGGTATATTCTTCACGCTCTATACTACTTGGTACATAGTTTCTCATAGATGAACATATTGCTTTTCCATTGCTTGTTTTACCATTATATTCTGCAGTATAATCTTTATACATTAGATATTGACCATCATTATATATCCGATCTTTTGTTATAACATTAATCTTATCAGGAAAGCCATTTAAACATTTCACGCAAGAAATATTAATGAACAATAATCCAACTGTAACCAATAAAAATGAATATATCTTTTTCATATAATTATCCTCTCAAACATACACTATCATATATATAATTTTATCATATAATTATATTTTTGTATATAACTTGTTGAAAAAAATTTTTAAATTTATTATAATTATTAGTGCTAGTGAAATGGTGATATGATGGAATATGAAATTAAGATAAATGAATTTGAAGGTCCTTTAGATTTATTATTACATTTAGTAAAAAAAGATAATATCAGTATCTTTGATATTAAAATTGAAGATATTATAAAACAATACCTAGACTATATTAATAAAATGAAAGAAGAAAACCTAGATATCACAAGTGAATATTTAGTTATGGCTTCCGAATTAATTGAATTAAAGTCTAAAATGTTACTTCCAAATAAAACTGAAGAAACTGAAGTTGAAATTGAGGAAGCAACTAATAATTTAGTAAACAGATTATTAGAATATGATAGGTATAAAAATATGACTCAAGATTTTAAGGAATTAGAGAGTATCAGAAGTAAACTATATACAAGAGAGTCAGAGGAATTATTAAATTTCGTTAATACTGACAAAGTTGATTATGGAATTGACTTAGATGATTTAGTAAATGCATTTCAAAAGTTTTTAGAATACAAAGAAATGACTAAACCATTAAATACCAAAATAGAAAAAAAAGAGTTTTCTGTTGATGAAAGATGTAACGAAATAAGAGATAAATTTAAACAACATAAAAAAATAAACTTTAATGATTTATTTGAAATAGTTTCTAAGGAATATGTTGTGGTTACATTTCTAGCAATATTATCAATGGCAAAAAAGCAGGAAATAAGTATTATTCAAGACAATAATTTTAATAATATAGTATTAGTAGCAAGGACGTGAGATTATGTTAGCAATACTTGAAGGATTACTTTTTGTAATAGGAGATGAAGGATTAACTCTTAAAGATATAATAAACATTTTAGAAATTAGTGAGGAAGATGCAAAAAAGCTTCTTAAAGAATTACATAATGAATATCTAAATGATAAAAGAGGCATACAATTAGAATACTTTGGTGAAAGATTTAAACTAACTACTAAAAGAAAGCACGCTAAGTATTACGAAAAACTTGTTACTAATGAACAAAATAATAAGCTTTCGGATGCAGCTTTAGAAGTATTATCTATTATTGCCTATAGTGGACCTATTACTAGAGTAAATATTGATAAAATAAGAGGGGTATCTAGTGCATACATAGTAAGAAAGCTGGTTTTAAAAAATTTAATCGAAGAATGTGGTAAATCAGAAGATGTTGGTAGACCTACGCTATATAAAATTACAGATCAATTTTTAAACTATTTCGGATTAAGCAGTATTAAAGATTTACCAGAAATAAAAGAAATAGAAGCAAACACCGATAATACTAATTTATTTGAAACAAAATATCATGAGGAAAATTCAAACTAATTATTGTATATTGAAAAAAAATTTGCTATAATTATTTCATCAAGCAATTAATTCTTCTATTTATAGAAGTTTTAATAGGGGTATAGTTCAATGGTAGAATAACGGTCTCCAAAACCGCTGATGTGGGTTCAACTCCTGCTACCCCTGCCATTTAGAAAACAAAACACTAACTTAGTCATTAGTGTTTTTTATTTTATTATACATAATCTCCAAGCGCTCATAGATTATTCGCCATTTTTCTATTAAATTCTTTAATTTTCTTTTTTGCATTACTAGTATTTACTTTATCTAGCCATTCAACTCTAGGTCCATATGAATAGTCATCGGTAATTACTGTTATTCTATCTCTGTTTTTAAGCGTTTGTCCTAAATCATTTACATATTCACCATTTATTTTTGCTCCAACCAAAGTATTACCAATATCTGTATGAATCTTATATGCAAAATCTATTATAGTTGAATTCTTTGGAAGTTCAATAATATCTCCTTTTGATGTATATACATATATATTATCATTAAATAATTCTTGTTTTACTTGAGATACAAAATCTTTATTATCTAAAAACATATTATTTATATCAGTAAGAGTTTTAAAAAATTGAAATTTCTCTCTTAAGTCTTTTTGCATCTTATCTCTTGCATCACCTTTATTTATATCCCAGTAAGCAGTTAAACCAAATGAAGCTATTTTATCCATATCAAATGTTCTAATCTGCGTTTGAACAAGTTTATCGTGTGGTGCGAATACTGTTGTATGAAGTGACTGATATAAATTAGTCTTTGGATTACATATGTAATCTTTAAACATCTCATTAACTGGATGATATTTACTATGAATTAGACCTAATGTTTTATAACAATCCCATAATGCATTAACCATTATCTTAAGTGATAAAAGATCATGAATATCGCTTATTTTATATCCTTCAGACTGTCTTTTATATATACCATATAAATTCTTCGTTCTAACTTTAATCTCATTTGGAATATTTTCATTTTTTAAAATATATTCAATATTTTGTAAAACTTCAGTTAAAACTGTATTATTCTCTTCGCTTGCTCGAGACATAATATTATATAGCTTACGATATTCTTTTGGTTTTAGATACCTAAATGATATATCTTCTAACTCACTTTTAATTCTATATGCACCAATATAATAAGCAAGAGGGACAAATATTTCTAATGTTTCTAGCGAATTTTCTTTCTGTTTAAACACTGATTTATATTCAAGAGTCCGCATATTATGTAGTCTATCAGCAAGTTTAATTATAATAATTCTAACGTCATCAGTAATACTAGTTATAATCTTTCTTGTATTAGCTAGGTTTTGTTCTGCCTTACTAGAAAAATTCATCTTACTTATCTTTGTTACACCATCAACTAGATTTGCGATATCACTGTTAAATAGATCTGCAATTTCTTCCTTTGTTGCATGAGTATCTTCAAGTGTATCGTGTAATAGAGCCGCACACACAGTATTTCTATCTGCATGCATTTCTGCAACTATATATGCCACATTAAGCGGATGTATTATATAAGGTTCACCGCTTTGCCTAATTTGACCACTATGCATCTCATTTGCATATTCATATGCTTTTCTAATCATACTAACTTCTTCTTCATTATACATTTTAACCAATTCCAATAATACATCAATATCCATAATTACCTCCTAACAAAAAAGCAATGAACCCAAATAATCCCTAAGATTACAGTTCATTGCTTATGCACAAAGTGGCCATCTGTTTCAACATACATATTCGTACTTTTTTTATCATATAGACCACCTCCAAATTAATGTTATAAACATAATACTCCCGTTTTTTGTAAATGTCAAGCGTATTGCAATTAAAATTTAAATATATTAAAATATAATATAACTTTAAGGAGGAAACATGAAAATACCCAATTATAATTACCATTCCCACACTAAAAGATGCGGTCATGCAGTCTACACAAATGACGAGGAATATATAACTGAATATAAGAAATATAATTTTAAGATTATTGGAATATCTGATCATATGCCTTATACAAAATATCAATTACCAGATGAAAGAAGTAGAATGGATATCACTCATTTTGATGGCTACTTAAAAAGTATTAAAAAATTAAAAAAGAAAAATAAAGATATAAATATTCTAATCGGACTAGAATGTGAATATTCTAAAATACTTGGTAAGCATTTATGTAGTTTAAAGGATAAATGTGATTACCTAATACTTGGTGAACACTATATAGATGGTATTAGTCCAATAAACAATATAGAATATCCGCTTATATATGCAAAATACGTTAGTGAAGCGATGGATACTGGTTTATTTGATTATATAGCTCATCCTGATTACTTTTTAAAGTTTCGAGATACTATAAAAGCTAATAATGATAAATATATAGAAAATGCAAAGAAATGCTTTAAAATGATATGTGAAAAAGCAAAGAAATTAGATATACCTCTTGAAATTAATTTAAGTTTTATAAACAATGTCAAAATAATGAATGATAATGAATATCCTTATCCACACAGTCTACTCTTTGATATTGCAAATAAAGTAGGCAATAAATGTGTAGTAGGAATTGATGCTCATAACCCAAATGTAATAAAAAAATATAAAGATTCTTTTAATAAAGTATTGAGGGATTTTCCTAATATAAGCATTATTTATGATTATAATCCTTTAACTTATAGAAGTAAACAACTTGATAAAAAGTATGATAAGTTTAAAAAGAATATAAAATATTTTGAATATTATTACTTACTTAAAATAATTAAAAGAATACCTTATAATTCCAATAATGATGAAATTATAAACATGTTTAATAAACTAAGAAAGAATTTAATTAATAGTAAAAATAAGATTATAAATACATTGCTTAAAGAGATAGATACTATTAATAATTCTATATTAGATATTAATGATAAAAATAATATGATTACTAGAAAAAAAGAGTTTATTAAGATTGCTGATAAAAGATATAAGTGTCAAGATAAACTTCTTAAAGATATGATTAATATATTAAACAAGAACAAGGATAAATTTCAAGGGCAAAAACTAATTAAGAAACTAAAAGAATATTACTCATAGTTTTAAATATGTAATATTCTTTTTATTATCTTTTATTATTTCTTTATAAAAGATAGATGGTTTATTTGGTTTAAGCATATATACTTCATTCTTAGATCTTGTTAGACTTACATAAAATAGTCTTCTTTCTTCTGCATATTCATAATCTTCTTTAGGAAAAACATAATCTATTACATCAGGATTATTAATCTTATTTGGAAATCCCAATATATTATCTTCTAAATTAATTATAATCACGGTATCACTTTCTAATCCTTTTGCAGAATGCACTGTTTTATATTCAATATTATTACCATACTTATTAGTAATCTCCTTAATTATATCAACACTAATATACTTATATATATCATCATTATTTCTACCTAGAATTAGAATATCTCTATTATTACTACTTAAATACTCTAGTAATTCTAATAATTTTTTATCATCAACTATAACTATTGCACTTGATACTTGTTTATATGTAACTATTTCTTTTTTTATCTGTTTCTTATTTTTCATAATAAACTTGCAAGATATATTTACTATTTCTTTACAACATCTATAATTATTTTTTAAATATATTATCTTTGATGTATAATCTTTAAACATTTTTAAATATGATTCTAAATTACTTCCAGAAAATCCATATATTGACTGATAATCATCACCAACTACAAGTAATTTAGCTCCAGTACTATTAATAACACTATTTAATAAAATCATTCTTATATCAGAAATATCCTGAAATTCATCTACAATTATATATTTATATTTTAAATTAACTTTACTTACATTATTAGATGCCTCACTAATTAATAAATTTAAATCAATTTCATATTTAGAATTTAACTCACTAATATATAAATAATAGATATCTATAATAACGGATACTAATTTTTTATACTTCTTTATCCTTAAGAAATCTTTTATATTCTTACCACTAACTATAAATAACTCTATAAACTTCTTTATTGTATACTTTAAATAATTAAAGTAACCATTATCTAAATAGTATTCATACTTATCTACATTTAATTTATCAATTAAATTAACTAATTTCTTTTTTACTCTCTTATCATGTACAGCAATTCCTAAAAAGTATTCATCTATTACATATGATAAATAATTATTATTTAGTTTATATTTATCCCCTATTATATTTAAACTTAAACGATGAAATGTCATTACGTCTACATTATATTTAAGTCTGCTTTTTAAATTATTAACTGCTTCATTGGTAAATGATAAACATAATATTTCATCTTCTTTTATATTACAACTATCTACTAAGTAATTAATCTTGCCAACTATTAAAGATGTTTTACCACTACCTGCACCTGCTACTACAAGAGTAATTAATTCATCAGTATATATAGCCATCAACTGTTCCTTATCTAGATTGTAATTACCTACCTTTATATTATTCTTACACATATCTTCTATATATGAATTATTACAATAGTTAATAAACTTATTTAATTTATATAATAAAAGATACTTTTTTAATATAAATCTATACTTAGACTTATATAAGTATAGAGCAATAATCTTAATTCTAGTATTATAGTCAATATACATATTACCACCTATAATATATATACAACAAAACTTTTAAATTTCCTTTAAAAAAAGATACTTTTTTTAGTATCCTAATAGTTTTCTTTCTTAATTTCAAAGTATGATTGTGGATGATTACATACTGGACATACTTTTGGAGCATTTTTTCCAATTACAATATGACCACAATTACGGCATTGCCATATAGCATCTCCATCACGCGAAAATACTAAATCGCCTTTAACATTTTCAAGTAACTTTCTATATCTTGCTTCATGTTCTTTTTCAATAGCTGCTACACCTTCAAATAGTTTAGCAATTCTATCATATCCTTCTTCTTTAGCAGTTTTTGCAAAACCATCATACATATCAGTCCACTCGTAGTTTTCACCCTCTGCTGCAGCAAGTAAGTTGTCTTTAGTATCTGGAACACTACCTCCATTTAACTCTTTAAACCACATCTTAGCATGTTCTTTTTCATTTTCTGCAGTTTCTAAGAATATTGCAGCAATTTGCTCATATCCCTCTTTTTTAGCTTTACTTGCAAAGTATGTATATTTATTTCTAGCCATACTTTCACCAGCAAAAGCAGTCTCTAAATTCTTATAAGTTTTACTATCTTTAAATTCCATAAATCCTCCTTCTAACACCTTAATTATAATAAATATTTTGGGGTATTGCAAGAGATTAGTTAGTTTTTATCCAATCTGCATATAAAGTTAAAGTATCCCCAGATGAGATAATATCTTTTACATATACTTGATCATCAAATAATGAATAGCCATACATATTACAGTAACTTATATCAGTCCATTCATTATAGACTTTATCTACATCCATATAACACAACCATTTATTATCACTTCTTTTAGCTCTCCAACCATTAAATGTATATCCATCTAATTTAAACATATTCTTTCTTAATTTAGCAGAATCCCCTGCTTTAATTGTTTGGTTACTCATAGAACCTTTACCACCATTACTCTTATATTCAATAGTATATTTATTTGAATTAGTAACCGAATTACCCATTAACTGTGGAGTAATACCAATTGATAATAACATTACAAATGCTCCAAGAGATACTATAGATATTGTTATTGGTGTAATTCTATTTTTTTTCTTAATCTTTACTTTTACTTTTTCTTTATTCATATTAATCCTTTCATTTATTTACATCATTATAGTAATACATTTCTGATAATTCGAAAGAAATATTTTCTAATTCCTCATTAAAATTAGTATTAAGTACACTTTCTAAATAATATATAAGTTCATGATTACTATTAAACTTACTTAAATCAATACCATTTTTATCAAGGATATTTAATTGATAATCAGTTAATACTAAATTACCAACCTGTTTATAATAATTATCTTCGCTAATCATTTCTATCACCAAAATTTAATATTTTAAATACTCTGATACTTTCATTAGAAAATGTATTAATCTTTTCAGTATCATTAATCTCAACTTTGTTATAATTCTTATCATATTTTTTTAATTTATGACTTGCTGTAGATAAGCCTAATAGCATATATTCTGATGCAAAAAGAGCCATAGATATTTGTAAGAGTGTTAATATGGTTGCATCTGAATATAACTTAACCTCACTTGTTATATCTATTTTTTCGCTTGATATAATACCAATTATTAATATAAAGATAAAATCTATAATTATATTTATAACTCCAGAAATTATTTTACTACTTTTATACGTTTTTTTACTAATCATATTATATATAAATGTAGCATTCGTAATTATTAACATAATTATATATATTCCTAAATTAGGAAAATATAAAGCCTTAAGTATAATTTCAATAAATGAATCTACAACTTTTAAAATAATATTAAAGTACTTAATAAAAAAGAATGTAATTAAGAAAACACCACTTATTATATAAATAAATTTACTAAATTTCTTATGTTTTCTTATATCTATAATCATAAATACAACAAGTAGTATTCCAATAACTGCATAAGCAATAAAAAACGGTGTAGAAATAGCAGTATTAAATAATAGTTTAATTTTATCAACTATAGATAAATCCGCCATTTTATCACCATCCTATTTATTTTCTTTTTTTATTAGTTCAAATATATATACTGTTTGCTCAGTATCACTTCCGTGAGTACAAGTAATAAGCGTTAAAACAGTTTTATTTGGATCTCTTTTAACCTCAACTGTACCAGTTTTAGGAACATTATAAATGTTTTTTAGTTCATATGTATATTTATACCCATTGTAAGTAACAGTCGCATTATCACCTACTGATAATGTATATAACTTATCAAAATAACATACCCAACAATTACCTGAATGAGCAGCAAGAATTAAATTTCCCTTATCTACATCTGGCATAGTTGAATTCTCTATAAGTGTTACATTTCTATTAACATTATTATATGGAGATTCTAAATTTAGAAACCCTCTTTTTAAATTTAATTTACTTATTTCTAATACTCCAATATAATTGTAACTAATACTTTTATCTTCTTCTCCAATATTAGCCAGTCTATCTGGAACAGGTTCACTAGTAGGTTCATTAGTAGGTTCTTCTTTCTCAATATGTTGTGGAGTTTCATCTTCATAAAGTAGAAGATTCATTGTTGAATATATTTTTTCTTTTTTAGCTATTAAATAATTATAACTAATCAAGAAAAGTCCAAATATAAACAACACTAAAGAAAAAAGAAGAACCGTACTAGTTCTAGGCTTTTTTCTTCTTTGTTTCATAGAATAATACACCAGTACCAAGACCAACTAATACTACTCCAGCAATCATAGCAATTATATTTTGAATATTAAATGTATCAGGCACTTCAACTATAGTTGCATCCTTCATTACAACCATATTATCATCATCACCTTTTACTACTCCATCCTCAATAGTAAATTTAATTGATTCAGCAACAGTATATCCTTGTGGAGCAGTTATCTCAGTTAATGTATAGTCCCCATCAGATAACCCTTTAATTTCTTGAGGCTTATCAGTTGATGTCCAACTTGTAATCTCGTTACCTTGAGCATTTGTTATAATTAGCTTTGCACCAGGCAACTCTTTTGTAGATGTAATACTTTGTTTACTAACCTTTATTGATGGCTGTGTATTTACTAGGGTAACTACATTATCTGCATCATTATTAGAAATCGTAATTTCCTGTGAAGATTTAACTGCTGCATACCCTTCTGGGAATCCTTCCTCAACTACTGTATATGTTTTACCAACTTCTAAATTTTGAATAACATGTGGATTTGCACCGTCTGTTACAAATGTTTCAATAGGAGGAACTTCTCTAGATAAATCAGTCCCTTCTTCAATTGAAGAAATATCAACATCAGCATAATTATATATACTTATTTTTGCACCTTTAACAAAATTTCCAGCTTCATCAATTTTATTAATTGTTAATTGTTTTTTCTCTCTAGCATTTTCAATCTTAATATCACCAAATTTGTTACTAGAACCTATTGTCACACAGTTCTTTTCATCAGTTGCAGGAGCTATTGCATAGCCCGCAGGAGCTTGAACTTCTACAGCACAGTATTTTCCTTCTTCTAAATTATCAAGATTATATACACCATCTGCAAGTTCAATATTATCTCGAATTACTTCTCCATCTAATCCACCCTTTAATACCTTTATTACAGCTCCACTAACTGGGGCATCAGAATTAACCTCTGTCTTTGTAATACTAAGATTATATTTATTTGAATTATAAACAATTGATGCAGATTTAGCAACATCCTTTGCTTCCTCATCAAGAATATTAGGAGAAAGAGTTTGATAATCAGATCCACAATTATATCTTTTTGCTTTATACCAAATGTGATGATCGTTTACATTTAGTGTGATTCTTGAACCATCAGGAACATTTCCAATATTCGCACTTACGTAATCACTACTTGGTTTCCCATCAACCTTTTTTTCACCAACAGCAAATTCTATCTTATTAAGTTTACAATCAACTTTTCCTCTGTCGCCAGAACATACAACTTTTGCTTTAGCCTCACCAGTATCTGGATTATAGCTCATTGATGATATAGAAATCTTAATTTTTCCATAATTATAATATGCAAAATTAGCTGCGCCAATGAACATATCATATTTTTCCTTCTTTTTGAATGTTGTATCCTTAAATCCCAAATTTAGCAATTCATCAACATTGTTTAACTTAGATCCATATCCTCTATTATCTGTATAGCCAATATATAATATTTTATTTATAGCAAGTTCAGCATAATAATAATTATCCCAACTAATCTCATCTTTAGAATTTCTTGCTGCTTTAATCATCTGACCAATAGTTGCAGAAACTCTATTATCAACTTCAGGATTACTACTCCATGAAGGAGTCATCAAAGAACAACTTCCAACTGGAACCTCCTTGCTAAACAATGTACAAAAAACTTTATCTTTTCCATTTTTAGCCGAATACTCTTTTGCACACAAATGTCTACCACTAGCTCCCAAGGTACAATAACCATTACTACCAATATAATCATAATTGTAGTCTACACCACTAATGCTATTTGGAAAATTAGTTGCACTTACCATTCCAACAATTCCAAACAATGAAATAAAAACCAAAACTAAATATTTACTTATCTTTTTCATATCCTTACCTCTCAATCATTATCTAGATTATAACACACTTAAAAAAAGTTAGCAAGTATATTTTCTAACTTTCATTAAAAATTAATGTGCCGGAAAGTAAAAAAGACCGAAGTCTTTTAAATACATTCAACAAATGTATCTGGTAAACATCTAAGTGCGCATACACAATTAAGATTCATTGTAAAGAATGAATTAGTTGCAACATATGGTATTGTAGCACTTGTAGCAGGATCTGTATTTTCAGCAAGCACTCTAAATGTACAACAACATCCATCAATTTTTTCTACTCTAAATACGCTAGAACATACTACACCTTCATCTCCACATACTACGTTTTCACGAGTTGTTGGCATACTCCAAGGTGTACCATTTCCTGCACATGTATAAAGCACTACTGGTCTAGTATTACAACCTAAAGTTGTAGTGTTGCACCCTAGAAATCCTCTGTCACAAGTTTCTAGGCAACTGTCACCACATTCTGCATTTTGTTGTAAAACATTTATTACTTGTAATATCTCAGATATACAACGGCAAGAATCTTTATCATTATTATTTCCACACTTCATAACATCCCTCCTATTTTCTAATATAGGATATTCAATTAATGATATTTAGTGTGAATAAAATACCCAGATAGCAATTGATTATTTTACTAAATTCTAGTACAATGTTTATGGAAGTGGTAAAGTGAATGATAGGATATTAGAGCGTGATGATTACATTTTAAAAGATAATGGTAAAGAAAAAATAACTGTAAGAGACTTACAATTAGAAGTATTATCTATTATGGATGAGATACATAGAGTATGTGAAAAAAACAATATAAAGTATGGCCTAATGGCGGGTTCTGCTCTAGGAATTGTTAACTATAAAGGTTTTATTCCTTGGGATGATGATATAGATGTATGTGTTGAAAGAAAAGACTGGACAAGATTTATTGAAGCACTAAAAAAAGATTTAAGTGATGACTTTTATTTTCAATGTTTTGAAACTGATAAAAGATTTAATGTAATAAATGGTCCTACTATGAAAGTAAGAAAAAAGGGGACTTATATTAAAGAAGTAAATAGATTACTTAAGAATAGGTGCAAAAGCGGAGATGGTATATTTGTAGATGTAATTATTTATGATAATATCTGTGAAAATAAGTTTATTGATGAAGTAAATAGAACTGTTATAAAACTTGTTATGCCTATTTTAGTACTTCTTGATAACTTACATATTAATCCAATCCACTTAAAAAAGTTTGTCGTATGGTTTTCAAATAGATATTCTAGAAAATACGAAAACAGTAAATTAATGAGTCAACCAATATCTGTTCCATGGGAAAAATTTATGCATGAACCAGTATTCTTAAAAGAAGATATTCTACCATTTAAAAAATATGAATTTGAAGGTAGACAGTTCTATTCCTATAATAATATTGAGAAAATATTAAAAGAGTGGTATGGCCCTAATTGTTTAAAACGTTGGGATGGTAAAAAGTGGGTTGAAACATTACCTTTAGAAAAAAGAAAACCTAAACACACTGTAGATTTAAACTTGAAAGGAGACGGTCCAAGTGAAAAATAAAATTACTTTTTGGGTAATTATTGGAATAATCTTAATTGTAACTGCTTTACTTATATTAAATGATACTAGTTTTAATCTTATGGGACTAGGTTTTATGATTATTGGTTTATGTGTAATTATATTAGTTAATCAAAAGAAGTGATTAACTTTTTTTATACCTATATAGCTTATTATAAGTAGTATTATACTTATTAATATATTTCCTATATTATAATTACATCCTTTTAACATTATAAATATACTACCTAATAGTAGTCCTAGTATTATATTATAAGTTAATGTTTTATACTTACTAAATAAATAATTTATTACTTTAATTGAAATAATTAATCCTACTAATATACCTATTATAAAAGGTATAACGATATTTATATTACTAATTAGATAGCTAATATTAATTATATTAGAAAATATATCTATAACCATATTATATGTACCTAATAACATAAGTAGTGCGGTACCACTTATACCAGGTATAATAGATGATACTGATTCAATAAATCCACTAAATAAACAATATAATATACCATTATGATTATTACTATTTATATTAATTAAACCAAGTATTACAATAATAATAAATGATAATATAGTTAAATAAGAATATTTAAAACTAGTATTAGTAGTAATACTTTTTATACTACCAAGAATTAATCCTACAAATACAAATATAGTATATGTATAATAGTTTGATAAGAAATAAATGATTATTCTACTTAAAAATACAATAGATATAATAATACCTATTCCAAGCTTAGTTAAGTAATATATATTTTTATAATCTTTAAAAATATTGTTTATAGAATAGATAATTTTCTCATATACACCTAGAGTTATTGCAAGAACACTACCACTTACTCCTGGTATAATTTTACCGGCACCTATAATAATTCCAATTAGTATATCTTTTAAAATACATTTCATACTATATTATATTTAATAATTATTTATTAAGACCAAAATATCCATTATGCACAAACATTGTTTCATTAACTACTACAAATGCGTGCTCATCAACACTTTTAACAATACTAGATAATTCTTTTAATTTATTATTGCCTACCTCTACATATAACATATACTTATTTTTATTCTTACCTTCTAGTTTTAATATAGAAACTGCCATATTATTATCTCTTATTTTATCTATCATATCTTGTACATTCTTATCAGTAATTATCTGTACTTCATATTTAGATTTAACAAGTTTAGTTGATATAATTCCCCCAATATATGTGCCGGTTGCAAAGCCTAAGGCATATGATAAGACTACAAATATATTACTTGATGCAGTAGTTAATGCTTGTTCTACTACTAAGAACCATACTGTTACTTCAAAGAATCCTAGTATACTTCCTATTAGATTCTTTCCTTTTACTACTATTACAGTTCTAATAGTACCAAGTGATACATCTATAATACGAGCAAAGAATATCTCTATACATAATAATACAATATTCATTAAATCACCATTATTAATATAAACAAAAAATTAGTACTTATGCACTAATTTCCTTAAGATAACTACTTATATCACTTGTACCTTCTTTATACTCTTCAATAGTTTTATCTTTAATTTTAAATAATGTATCACCACTTACTTTTAACTCATTAATATTTGATACTATATTACTCTTATCAGATATAAATTTCTTATTAAACTCATCATCTAGGTTAATTTCATAAAACTTGATATGACTATCTTTAGAGTTGTATTTTTCTATATACTTATTATATATATCTTTAGATTTACCACTCTTATTATAAGCAATAACATAATATTCAGTATCAGGTCTATTAAATAATTGCCCAAACATAATAAGTTCTCTATCTATTACTGATTCTACCCTAGGAGTATTATCCTTCTTATGTTCTAATACATATTTAGTTATAAAGTAAAATGATACAAGTACAAGCATTATTATTACTACTATAATAATTACATTCTTTAGTTTAAAAGAGTCATCATCATTAATTAAATTATTGTTATATCTATTCAATTGCATTACCTCCAAAACAATTATATCACTTTATCTATCACATTGTAAATTAATATTATTTTAAAAATATTTGTAATATAAACATTATTAAAAATAAAATTCCAATTCCTACTAAAAAATATCCAAATATATTATGCACCATAATATAATTAATACCTATAAACAAGCATACACCACTTGTTAAGCAAATTATTAAAACATAAATAACTATATATGGTAATCTTTTTAAAAATGCTTTCTCTTTATTGAATGCTTTATTAACAATACACTCATTTAATAAATCTATAACAAAATCAATTATTTCCATATTTCACACTATCATTCTTAATACATATCAATATTATCTATATATTCAAGAAAATATAAAGGTATATTAATAATCTTACCATCCTTACTTAAATTATTTAGTGATACCATAATCGAAATCTCATTATCATTAGAATTATTATACTTAGTTAAACTATTATGATTAGTACTTTTATTAGATTTTACTTCAATTGGAATTATTTTATTTTTCTTTTGTATTACAAAATCAATTTCATATCTATCAAAAGTATAGTAATAAGGAGATTCATCTTGTAAATAGCATAAAACATTATTAACATAGTTCTCAGTAAATAAACCTTTGAATTCTTCAAATAGTTTATTTCCCTCTAGAATAATACTGCTATCTAAATTAAATATTCTTCTAAGAAGTCCAACATCATTCAAATATATTTTAAACGATGATAAGTCTTGATATGCTTTTAGGGGAAATACACATTTATTAACTAGATAACACTTATTTATTAAATTAGCATCATTTAGCCGGTTAAGAGCAGACTCATATTCTCTTGCACGCGCTCCTTCTTTTACAACTTGATAAATAAACTTCTTATTTTCACGAGCAAGTTGTGATGGAATACCATTCCATATCAAAGACATCTTGTTAGCTTCTTTGGAGTCAGTATGTTTAGAAAAATCATCTTCATATGCAATTAAAATATTCTTTTGAATTTCATTTACCTTTTCTATATCTTTATCATTAACCCAACTATATACTGCCTCTGGCATACCGCCAACGATATAATATGATTTTAATTTTTCAATTAATTCGTCTTCAAATAGTTTAGGTATTTCTGTTATATCTTTAGTCTGTTTCATTACTTTAACTAAATTCTCTTTATTATCTGCAAGTAAAAACTCACTAAATGTCATCGGATACATTGTTAGATAATCTACTTTACCAACTGGAAATGATACTTTTGATAATTTCACACCAAGTAATGATCCAGCGGTTGCGATATGATATTCGTCCGCTTCTTCACAAAAGTATTTAAGAGCATTGAGTGCATTTGGACATTCCTGTATTTCATCAAATATTATTAATGTAGTATTTGGATTAATCTTCTCGCTACTTGCTAAAGATAACTGTTCAATAATTCTTTTCGGATCCTTAGTGTTTTCAAATAATAAAGAAAGACTATCATCACGGTCAAAGTTAAAATAAGCTACATTTTCATAATTGTTTTCGCCAAACTCTTTTAATATGTATGTTTTTCCAACTTGTCTTGCACCTTTTAATATTAATGGTTTTCTATCCTTGCTATTCTTCCATTTAATTAGTTTATCAGTTATAAATCTCTTCATACTATCATCCCTTTCATTTCTATTATATCACGTTTTTTTGTGTTTTTATACACTTCTTATCACACTTTTGCGGTATAATTGCAGATATTTGTCACATTATTGCTTAAAAGCAAAAATAAAAGACTATTTCTAATCTTTTATTTACCTACTTCAGCAACTGCTAGAGAATCTGCAATTAATAGTAGTTGATCCGCGGAAACACTTGTAGATGATAAATAGTATTCTTTATCGTTACTTATCCAGGCTACAGATGTATCAGATACCGCACCTACTGAATCAGCAACTAAAGTAGGATCTCCATTTAAGTAATCAACAACTGTACTATCTACTGGAGATTGTACAAATGTAAATGGGCTATCACCTGAGAAAGTAAGGATAGTTCTAGTACCATTATCAAGCGATACTACATCTTGAGTATCTAGATATGTATCAACTGGTACATACATTGGATATAGTACATCTGTTACTTTACTTGTAGTAGTTGTTTTGTTTTCAGTAGTGTTATTTGTATTGTCAGTACTATTTTCTTCTTTATTTATATTATTAGTTTGACTATTATCATTAGTTTTTATATCATTCTCTTTAGAATCATCACTTGAATTTATATCACTACTTTTTTTATCATCCTTAGTTTTATCTTTATTCTTAGTACTTGTATTATAACTATCATCTATATCAAAGTATCTATCATCAAAATTATTATTAGTTTCAATCTTAGTAACTTTAAGTCTCATAATAACATCATCATTATCATCAAGAACTTCTACCTTTTTTAAATTAAGGTTCTTATCTAAATAGATTTTCTCTTTAGTTAAGTTCTTATCATTAATATAATTAACTTTAGCACTTAATATATATTTACCGCCCTTTTCTTCTAAAGTAACTTTATCATCATTCTTCAAATCAATTAGAAGTGGTTGTAATAAATATATTTGTGAATTATTATAAGGCCACTCACTTTGAAACTTAAAACTTTTATTTAATGAAGGAGTAACTACTATAACACACCAAAGTTTTAAACTTTTGTACTATCATCTATTTGTTTATTTTGAGCATATTTATAACTTAATGAATTCTTATTTGAGAGTGCGGAAATCTTTGTTTCTTTCTCATATAAGTCTCTAGCTCCTTTCGCAACATTCCCACCACGATGAGCAACTATTATATTTTGACTCAATCCTTGTGGATGCTCTAACTGTGCAATATCACGAGCAGCTATTTCACCAATATTAGTTAAAGCAATTTCAATATCGGTCATATTATCTCTTAAAGACTCTTTTCTAAGACCTTTAAATGCTTTATATTCGCTTGCTTTCATACCTGACCAACTCTTATAGATTTCGTTAGTTAGAATTGCATATTCAAATGGCTTTTCAATACCTCCTTCTTTCCAAATGTCAGTTAGTTTAAATCTATCTATAATACCAAGTAATCTTTTTTTAATCCATTCATCAGTATAACCTTTATTACGATAATAGCTAACAGCTCTGTTAATCGCAATCTCTGGATCAAATACTTCATCAATTCTTTCTTTACCAAGATTAGCAAGCCATAATTTAAAAGGTTCTGCTTTAGGTGATGGCACAGATTCAATAAGCCTTAGAATACCTTCAGTATCTAAAACATCTGTATTTCTCATTTTTCCATCTGTTGCTTTCATTTTCAATCGTACGATTTTATCGTACAGTTGACTTCCTTCATCAATTAGTTTCTTTTTTTAAATCACTCCAATATCTTTTTGGTATGGATGCATCAGTTAATGCGCTTATAACATCAACCACACTAAAATAGTAATCTTCTTTTTCTGCATTCCAAATGCTTCTAATTTCTTTGTCTTCAAATAAATTTGATATTGTATTTAATTTATTATTCATTTTTACCTCCACCATAATTAATACGCTTTTTTCTTTTCTATAAACGATTTATATTATACCACTAATCCAACTTTATTGAAAGAAAAAATGCATTATTTATGCACTTTTATTATTAATACTAAACTTATAATATATATTGGTAGTATTATCCTCACTTATATCTATTCTATCAATTAGAGTAGTAATAAAACTTCTATCAGTATTATTCAAATTTATAAATTTATCTATAATAACATCATAGTCTATATCACAATTATTATTATTTATACTATCAATTTCATTAATATATTTTTCTTTATCATTTTCTAACTTACTAATTTCTAGCAATAAATTATTATATATTCTTTTATACATATCAATTGTAATATTACCTTCTAATTTATCATTATAACAAGTATCACACTTCTTATTAATAAGACTAATCTCATTATCTATTCGTTTAATACTACTGTTAAGACTATCTGTTTTTTTATTATTTATATTAATCTTACTTATTATCTCTTTAACTCTATCAATATCAATATACTTATTTATTATACTTTTTAAATTAGATAATACATGAAACTCTATATCACTATACTTAACACTATGAGGACTACATTTACCTAACTTCTTTCTTTTAGACCAATAATTACAATTGCCATATATTCTTATTACTTCACCATACTTTTTAGTTAACTGTTTTTGACATCTAAAACCTATAGTATGTCCACATTCCTTACAGTATATTAGTCCTCTTAATAACAAAGTACTAGTAATATTATTAGTTGAAGATCTATTCTTATTACTTTTAAACATATTACGAGCAAGAGTAAAAGTATAATCATCAATAATTCTAGGAACAACATTTAAAGCAACAATATAGTTATCTTTACTATTTCTAACTCTTTTTTTTGATTTATAATTAACCTTTCTCTGCTTACACTGTACTAAATTACCAATGTATACTTCATTTTTAAGTATATCATTTACTGTTCTTAAGGACCATATACCATAATGATAATTACTTAATCTTATATTCATATTCTTAGATATACTTGGTGTTTTAATTCCATCTTTAGTTAAGATATCACATATCTTATTTATTGAAATACCATTTATAAACATTCTAAATATTCTTCTTACAACTACTGCTTCATTTTCATTAATTACTAACTTATGTTTATCTAGTATATCTTTATTATATCCATAAGGAGCATAAGCGCCTACAAAGCATCCATTTCTCTTTTTAGTATACAAAGAGCTTCTAAGTTTATTAGATATATCTTTAACATACATATCATTGAATGCACTTTTAAACACTAACATATCATTGGCGCAAGTGTTTTTAAAAGTATCAATACCGTCATTTACAGCTACATATCGAATATTATGTTCAGGAAAATATCTTTCTACATAAAAACCAAACTCAATATGATCACGACCTAATCTTGATGTATCTTTAGTAATAATCATATTTATTTTTTTTAATTCACAATCCTTAATCATACGTCTAAATCCATCTCTATCAAATGTTGTACCAGATACACCATCATCTACATATTCACCAACAAGAGTAAGATTGTTATCTTTAATATAATTAAGCAGTAAATCTCTTTGATTTGATATACTCCCACTTTCACCAAGACGTTCATCTTCTCTAGATAACCTTAGATATATTCCAACCTTATAATTCATAATTCTCCAAATATTTTTTTATATAGTTTATAATTACATCTTCTAACATATCACCATCTTTGTTATATACATTATTAACTTTATACTTTTTCAAGTAATCACCTTCAGAAAAATATATGCAATAATTCAAAAAATTTTACAAAATAAAAGGGGCTGTTGAAAAATTAAATAAATAGTTTTTCTTCAGTTCTTTTTATTCTATAAGCTGTGTTCAACTTTATGACTGATGGAGCAAAAAGTGTGATATAATAGATA
>CAMVPJ010000009.1 GCA_947169395.1 uncultured Caryophanales bacterium | reverse complement strand
GTATATCAAAAAATCTTTGCGAAGAAAAATTTTTAGAATTTACTCTTTTTTGCTGGAAAACTTTATAAACAATAGAGTTTTTTTACTTTATATGATACAATTACTTATGTGATGTTTATGAATATGAATTATTTACGTAATTTTTCAATTATTGCTCATATCGATCATGGTAAAAGTACAATTGCAGATAGAATTCTTGAGGTAACTAATGCTGTTACTAAAAGAGAAATAAAGTCTCAAATGTTAGATAATATGGATATTGAGCGTGAGAGAGGAATTACAATTAAATTAAATGCAGTAGAATTAAAATATAAATTAGATGGAACTGAGTATACTTTAAACTTAATAGATACACCAGGACATGTTGATTTTTCTTATGAAGTATCAAGAAGTCTTGCCGCATGTGAAGGGGCAATACTTGTTGTAGATGCTGCTCAAGGTATAGAAGCACAGACTCTAGCTAACTTATATTTGGCAATGGAGAATAATCTAACTATAATACCAGTTATTAATAAGATAGACCTGCCTAATGCAGATGTAGAGAAAGTAAAAAAGGAATTAGTAGATTCACTTGGATTTAGTGAAGATGAAATACTTCTATGTAGTGGTAAAACAGGTGTAGGTATTAAAGAGTTAGTTGAAGAAGTAATTAAAAGAGTACCTGCTCCAACTAGTAGTTCAAATGATTTACAAGCTTTAATATTCGATTCATACTTTGATGCATATCGTGGTATTGTAATTTTAACACGTATCTTTAACGGTGAGATTAAAGTAGGAGATACGGTTAAAATGCTTGCAACTAACGCAGAATATGAAGTAGTAAGTGTTGGAGTTCATACACCAAAAGAATTATTAAAAGATAAATTAGTTAGTGGCGAGGTTGGCTTTATTACTGCAAGTATAAAAAGTATTAGTGATGTTAAAGTAGGAGATACAATAGTTCTATCAGGAAGTAATACTAAAGCATTATCAGGTTATAAACCAATGAAGCCAATGGTATTTTGTGGGTTATATCCAATAGAATCTAATAAGTTTCCTGCTTTAAGAGAAGCACTAGATAAACTTAAATTAAATGATGCCTCACTCGAGTATGAACCAGAAACTTCTGAAGCATTAGGTTTTGGATTTAGATGTGGATTTTTAGGATTACTTCATATGGAGATAATAGAGGAACGTATTGAGAGAGAATTTGGTATAGATTTAATCGCAACTAGTCCTAGTGTAGTATATAAAATAGAACTTACTGATGGCTCTGATATATATATTGATTCACCATCTAAGATGCCAGAGAGGCAGAGGATAAGTAAGATATTAGAGCCTTACATTAAAACTAATATCTTTGTACCTAGTGAATATATCGGTTCTATTATGAAATTATGTCAAGATAAAAGAGGTAATTATATTTCAATGGAGTATATAGACAGTACTAGAGTTAATATTCATTATGAAATACCACTTTCTGAAATAGTATATGATTTCTTTGATAGATTAAAATCTACTACTAAAGGATATGCTTCATTTGACTATGAATTAATTGGTTATAAAGAATCTAAGCTAGTTAAAATGGATATACTATTAAATGGTAAGATTGTAGATGCATTAAGTTTAATTGTACATAAAGACTTTGCTTATAATAGAGGTAAAGTAATAGTAGAACGTTTACGTAAACTAATACCTCGTCAACAATTTGAAATACCAATCCAAGCAGTAATTGGTACTAAAGCAATAGCTAGAACAGATATTAAGGCAGTTAGAAAAAATGTGCTTGCAAAGTGCTACGGAGGAGATGTATCTAGAAAGCGTAAACTTTTAGAAGCACAAAAAGAAGGAAAGAAAAGAATGAAAATGGTAGGGAATGTTGAAGTGCCACAGGAAGCATTTTTAGCAGTACTTTCAATGGAGGAATAATATGGCAAGAACTTTAAGTGAAGAAGAAAGAATAGAATTAATTAATGCAGTTGGAAAATATTATTTATATGGATTTGATCCGTCTTGTAGAAAATGTGCAAAATACTTAAATGATAAGGGAAAAAGTATTAGTCATGTTACAGTTAAGGATTATTTAGATAGATTTATGAAAATGAATCCTGAAACTGTAGAATATATTTATGATATTATAAATGGTAATAAGCCCAAGACTGTAGATGATGAAAGTGTTAGAAATAGAGTATTAATGGTATCTAATATGGTAACTAATGGACTTACTATTGATGAAGTGGTAACTCAAACCGGATATACTAAAGATACTATCCATAATGATATAACTAAAAGAATATTTTTAATAGATGTTGATTTAGCTCTTAGAGTTAAAGAAGAATTAGAGAATCATAAATCAGATAATTTAATGCATGGTAATGATGCTTATTTAAATCAGGAAAGAAATAGTGATGGAACATTTAGAAAGTAATGTAAAGTCTTGCTATATTCATATTCCTTTTTGTAATACAATATGTTCTTATTGTGATTTCTGTAAGGTATATTATAAAACTAATTTAGTTGATGCTTACCTTAATAGTTTATCTAATGAAATAGATAATTATTATAAAGGGGAAGTGCTTGATACTATCTATATTGGTGGTGGTACACCAAGTAGCCTTAGTATTAATGAATTAAATAAGTTATTTAGTATTATTAATAAGCTAAATAAAAGTAATAATTGTGAATTTAGCTTTGAATGTAATTTAGAAGATATTAATGAAGAGTTACTTATATTGCTTAAAAAAGTAAAAGTAAATAGAATAAGTATAGGTGTAGAATCATTTAATAAAAGAATACTTAAAATACTAAATAGAAGATATGATATAGATGTTATTAATAGAATTAATCTATGTAAGAAGTATTTTGATAATATAAATATTGATTTAATGTATGCTATACCTAGTGAGACTATAGATGAACTAGAAAATGATATAGATTCATTTCTTAGCCTAGATATACCACATATATCTACATATTCACTTATTATTGAGAAGAATACAGTAATGTATAATAAAAAATTAAAAAATATAGATGAAGATATAGATTATGAAATGTATAAATTAATTATTAATAAGTTAAAAGGTAAGTATAAGCATTATGAGATAAGTAATTTTAGTGAGTTAGGATATGAATCTAAACATAATCTTACATACTGGAATAATAATAATTACTATGGTTTTGGTGTAGGTGCATCAGGTTACATTAATAATACTAGGTATGATAATACTAGAAATATTACTAAATATATTGCTGGTAATTATAGATTAGAAAGTAATAAGTTATCATATAATGAAGAAGTAGAAAATGCTTTTATTTTAGGATTTAGAAAGATTACTGGTATTAATATAAAAGAGTTTAATGATAGATATAGCTTTAATCCATTAAACTTAAATATTGTAAAAAAATTAGTTAGTGAAAATAAATTAGTAATAGATGAATATAATATAAAGATTAGTAATGATTATATATATTTATCTAATGATATAATGTGTGAGTTTTTAGGTATAGACTATCAAATTGAGAAAAATAATAATAAATGATATAATTAAGTGGTGGTGTGATATGAAAAAATTTAATTTAGAAAAATATATAAATAAAATAAAGAGATTAGCATTAAAACTATTTAAGAAAATTGGATTATATTTAAAAACTAATTTGCTTGTTGAAATATTTATCATTGTAAACTTAATTAATGGTGCAATGCTTAGACATTTTACTGTTAAAAACATATTTGATATAAAACCATTATTAGGAGATCTTACTGTATTAATTATAGTAGGAGCATTTGCTCATCTGTTTAAACCTAAAAATCAAATTAAATATTTGTTTTCTTGGTCGGTAGTATTTAGCCTAGTATGTTTTATAAACTGTGTATATTATAGTAACTATATATCATTTGCATCATTTTCAATGTTAACTACTGCAACAGAACTTACAGGATATACTGATGCAGTAATACAAAATATACTAGAGTTTAAAGACTTTATATTCTTTATAGTTCCATTTGTATTATTATTCTTTCACTTTCAACTTAAAAAGAAGGATTATTATACTAAAGTTAGTAGAGTTGAGAAAAAGAAAAAAAGAATATTTAGTGAACTAGGTGTTGCATTAATTACCCTAGGTATGTTTGTAACACACTTAACATCTACTGATTTATCTAGACTTAATAAACAGTGGAATAGGCAATCAATAGTTATGGAATTTGGTGTTTATATATATCAAGCTAATGATGCAGTAAGTTGTATTAAAACTAAAGTAAATACTATGTTTGGTTACGATGAGGCAGCTAAAACATTTAGAGAGTATTATTCATCAAAAGAAAAAAGTAGTGATAATAAATATACAAATATTTTTGAAGGTAAAAATGTATTAGTAATACATGGAGAATCAATACAAGCCTTTACTATGAATCTTAGATTTAATGGCGAAGATTTAACTCCTAATGTAAATAAACTAGCTAGTGAAGGTATATATTTTAATAACTTCTATGCAGAAGAGTCTACAGGTACATCTAGTGATTCTGAGTTTACATTCGCATCAGGTCTAATGCCGGCATCTAATGGTACAGTATTTATGAATTACTTTAATAGAGAATATGTAACTATTCAAAAACTCCTTAAAGAAAAAGGATATTATATATTTAGTATGCATGGTAATAATGGTAGTGCATGGAATAGAGATATTATGCATAAACACTTAGGATATGATAGATTCTATAGTAAGAAAGATTATGAAATAGATGAAGAAATAGGATTAGGTTTAGCAGATAAATCATTCTTTAGACAGTCTATTGAAAAGATTGAGGGTATAAGCGCTGAACATGATAAATGGTATGGATTACTTCTTATGCTTACTAATCATACACCATTTAGTGATATTAATGAACATTCTACTTACTCAGTTAATATTAAAGCTGAAGATGGTACTGAAGCTAGTTATCTTGAAGGAACTAAGATGGGTAATTACTTAAAAAGTGTTCATTATGCTGATGAAGCTATTGGAGAACTTATGGCATCTTTAGAAGAAAAAGGAATGCTTGATAATACAATTATAGTATTATATGGAGATCATGATGCTAAACTAAAAAGATCAGAATTTGAAAAACTAATATCTAGTGAGTATTATGATTCTATATTAATAGATCCAACTAAAAGAATGGATGTAGTAGATGATTATACTTATGAATTAAATAGAAAAGTACCATTTATAATCTGGTCTAAAGATAAACTTAATACAGATTATGTAGGTACATTTGATAAAGCAATGGGTATGATAGATGTATCACCAACACTTGAAAACATGCTAGGCACATATAATCCTTATGCACTAGGACATGATATATTTAGTGTGGATGAAAATGTAATAGTATTTCCTTCAGGTAACTGGATGACTAATAAACTATACTATAATAGTTCTAAAAAAGAGTATAGACAGTTAGAAACTGATGCATCAATAAGTATGGACTATATTAATAAGTATAGTGATTATGCAGAAGAGATTATTAATCTATCTAATGGAATTATTGATTATGACTTAATTAGAAAGGTTAAAGAAGGAGATGTACAATTAATTAATAATTAGATATGTAAATTAAATCAAGGTTAAATCCTTGATTTTTTCATGAATCATATTATATAATTTATATAGAGTTAGGAAGTGGTATGATGTCGCAATATAGTTCGCGTTTGTATTTAAAGTATAAAGATAAATCTGTTTATGATAATATGCGTGATGAATTAAACAGAATTAATTTTGCTTCATATGGATTTGGTAGTTATTCTATTGACCTGTTAGAGCCATCTTTTGATAATAGTGTTGAAATAACTGATTTTTCTATTGATAAAAAGAGATTAATACTATTAGTTAATGATATTAAAGATGTATTAAAAGATAATGCAATTATAATTGCAGATACAATTAATTATAATGAAGATTTAATTACTTATATGGTATATAATTTTAATGATGATACTAAATATATTACAGTAAATAAAGTGTTAGAAGAAGAAGTAGAGATTAGTGATTTAACTAGTTGGATAAAGGTTTTATCTTTAACTAATAATGAGATTAATTTTATTAATAGTCTTGGTTATAATATTAAAGATAAACCTACAAAGAAAAAAAGATATAAATATCATAGTTTAGTCTATGCATCATTTGGTTCAATAGAAGATGCAAATTATGCATATGATAATTGGGTAGTTTACCTGGATAAAAATGGTCATAACTGGACGATTAGTGAGCTTAAAAGTGAGAATAATCCTATAGGTGAAAGTGATACAGCATATGAAAATTATTTAATAGATGATCTCCCTTTATCAGAAGATGAGTGTAAAGAATACATCAATAGAATAAAGGAATATATTAGAAATGGTAGTGTTACTACAGTAACATATAATGGTGTAGATGATAAGTTGCACATTATATATTATGATGGTGATTTTACTGAGTGGAATATTGCTAATGATGAAGTAAAAGAGTTAATTGATGAAGACTATACTATATCAGAGTGTATAGAGTATGATAATATTGATTCATTAAGATAAATAGGAGGATAGAAAATGAGTAATTGGTATACAAATATAGAAATTAAGTTAAAGAATAAAAAGAATAGTACTAGTGAAATATTAGATTATATGAATAAAGTTTATGAAATAGAATCTGAAAATATTAATATTAATAATGAGGAAATTATAATAACAGGAGATGAAGCAGATTCTATTTATAAAAAAGATGATCCTTATTATTTACCTGAGGTAGAAGAGATTTTTAGTGAATTATCTAAAGAATATCCAGAATGTGAGTATGGTGCAACAGTTAGTAAAGAGTCTAGTGCTAGTTATGAAAATGAAGAGTATTTTATTGATGCAATAGATAAATGCTTAAAAATAGGCATGCCACCTGTTGCTACTATTATCTATTTATATGATTATAATACATATGAAGATTTTTGCGATTATTACGGAGATATTATTACTATAGATGAATTTAATAAATTTAAAAGTGATAATATCGAGATATTATATAAACCAGATTTTGAAGATAAAGTGTATACAGAAGAAGAATATTATAATAATATTGATTATTATTTTGATAAGAAGATAGAAGACTTGTAGTAGAAAGAGGGAGTATGATGGATGAGATCAAGTGTCCAAATTGTGGGACAGTATTTAAAATAGATGAACATAATTATGATTCTATATTAAAACAAGTAAGAGATCATGAATTTGAAAAACAGATTAATGAACGTAAGAAAATTTATGATGAAGAATTAAAGAATAATTTAAAACTTGTTGAAGCAGAATTAAAGAATAAACACCAAGTAGAAATTGCTAAAAAAGATGAAGAGTTAGGTAAGTTAAAAAGTATTTTAGATAGTTCAGAAAAGAATAAAGATTTAGAAATTAAAAATGTTAAATCAGATATAGAAAAAATGTATAATGATACTATCAGTGATTTGAATTTAAAGATAAAAGATTTAGAAAATGAAATCAAACTTAAAGAAAGTGAAAAAGATGCTGAAATAGTAAAAATAGCAAATGCTAAAGATCAAAGTATTAATGATTTAAAGAATCAGATTGATTTAAATGAGAAAGAGTCTAAATTAAAAGAGAAGACTGTTAAAGAAAAATATGAACTGGAATTAAAAGCTAAAGATGAAATGATTGAATATTATCGAGATTTAAAAGCTAGACAATCTACAAAAATGATAGGTGAGTCTTTAGAGCAACACTGTAATGCGGAGTTTGGAAGAATTAGACCAATGTTTAGTAATAGAACATATTTTGAAAAAGATAATGATGCTAAAACTGGTTCTAAAGGAGACTTTATTTTTAAAGATTATGATGAAGATGGTAATGAAATTGTTTCAATTATGTTTGAGATGAAAAATGAAGCAGATAAAACTGCAACTAAACATAAAAATGAGGATTTCTTTAAGGAACTTGATAAAGATAGAAAAGAGAAAAATTGTGAATATGCTGTTTTAGTATCACTGCTTGAAATTGATAATGAAATTTATAATACTGGTATTGTTGATGTATCATATAAATATGATAAGATGTATGTTATAAGACCACAATTCTTTGTTCCTATTATTACTCTTCTTAGAAATGCTTCTTTAAAATCATTAGATTATAAAAAACAATTAATCCAAATACAGAATCAGAATATTGATATTTCTAATTTTGAAAATAATATTAATACATTTAAAGAAGGTTTTTCAAGAAATTATCGTATTGCATCTGAAAAGTTTAAGAAAGCAATTGATGAGATAGATAAAACAATTTCTCATTTACAAAAGACTAAGGAAGCTTTAATATCTAGTGAGAATAACTTACGTTTGGCCAATAATAAGGCAGATGACCTATCCATTAATAAACTAACTAAAGGTAATAAAACAATGACTGAACTGTTTAATAAATTAGCTAGTGATAAACAAGAGATTGAAGAGGTTAGTTAGTTATGAAGAAAGTAGTATTATCATTTATAATTATATTTTTATTATTTATAACAGTTGGTTGTGATAAAAAGAGTAATGATACTGTTAAGAAAAATACTAAAGATACAAGTGATTTAGGTAAAAATGATAATTTAACTGAAGAGGAAAAAATTTGGATAAGTGCAAATGATGATGAAATATATAATGAGCGTATTTTTATTCGAGACTCAATTATGATAAGTAGTACAAAGGATGAGGCTGGTAGTGCAAGCTTTTCTGGTGATTTAGATAAATTAAGAAGTATGACTAGTGATAATTTATTTGCTAAAAAATTTATTGAATTATATGAAAAAACAAATTTAGATGAAATATTAAATAGTGGTACTGATACTGAAAAATACTTATTATATACATATTTAAATATAATGACTAACCATAATGAAGGTTTTGGTACTACTTATAATGCAATTAAAAGCTTAGATGAGTATCCTATTTTAGATGGTTATAATATAGATAGTATTCTTTATAGTAATTTTAATAATGATGCTAGATTTATTTTTAAATATGTATCAAGTAATACTGACGATACAATTTATCTATCTACATTAGCTTCTGTTAATGGTTTAGAATCTTCATTTTATATGTATAAGTATGATTATGACACTCTTACTAAAAAGATAGATAATTGGAAAAATCAAGGAAATATTTATACTGATTTAGATAAAGATACTATGGATAAAGTAATAACTAATAATAGTGAGTTTCTAAATTTTTATATAAATTATAAAAATAGTGTTTATTATCCAAGATATGATAAAGAAAATAATTTAACTCCAGGTGGGGATATTGCTAGATATACTAATGAGAAGGTATCACCTAGAATAGGTATGACAAGTGATGATGTTTTAAACAGTTCTTGGGGTAACCCTGATAAAAAGAATGTAACTAATACTAAGTATGGTAAGCATGAACAGTGGGTATACACACATAATAGATATGTATATATAGATAATGGAATTGTTACTGCAATTCAAATGAATGAGGAGTAAATTATGAAAAAATATTTATATAGTTTAATAGTTATATTAATTGTAACTGGTTGTACAACTAGTAAAAAGGTTGTATCAAAGAAAGCATCAAAAGAGAAAACAGAAGAAGAATTAGTTTGGATTGATGCTAAAAAAGATGAAATATATAATCAAAGGATATTTTTACAAGATAAGAAATCACAGTATGATAAAAAAAGTGATTATGAATTTAGTAAAGATTTAGATAAATTAAATGAACTTGCTAGTACCAATAAATTTGCAAGTAAATTTATTGAGTTATATAATAAGACTAATATAAGAGAGTTTACTAATAATAGTATTGAATCTATTATATTGTCAGCATACCTAACAATTAAGACTAATCATTGTGAAGGATTATGTATTCATAATAGTGATATAGATAATAGTTTATCAATTTTTAGTGATGATGTGTGGAATGTTAGTAAAATATACTATATAGATAAACATTTCGATGCTAGTTTAAATCCAATTATATCTAGTAATGAAAAAATAAATGCTAGTATGATTATGGAGTTTACTAACAAAGATGATGAAAGTAAAAAATACATTTTAACAAATGTTACTATTGATACTAAAGATTATTATGATACATTCAATATTATGGGAGTATATTCTAGTTATGATGAAGCAGTAAATGAATCTGTTGAAAAGTGGGTTAATATTTATAAAATTGAAAGCAGATCTGCACATGAGTTTAATTGGAATGAATTATCAGGTGACGTTATTAATAAAGTTATAGTAAACAATAATGAATTTTTAAACTTTTACATTAAATATAAAAATGATATTTACTATGAAAAATCAGATAGTGAGATTATTAGTGATACTAACAGTTCTAATGAAACATCTAAAAAGAAGTCGCCTTCTATCGGAATGACCGCAAGTGAAGTAGAAAGTTCTACTTGGGGAAGTCCAAATAAAATTAATAAAGATACTTATTCTTGGGGAACAAAAGAACAATGGGTTTACAGTCGAGGTTATATTTATTTTGAAAATGGAAAAGTAACAAGTATAAGTGAAAGATAATAATTAAGCATTGAAAGTAATGCTTTTTTTTCTAATCCATGATAGAATGTATATAGATAGAGAGGTTTATATGAAAAAGAATGCATTTACACTTATTGAATTGCTTGCAATTCTAGTTATATTATCAATTTTAGTAATAATACTTATTCCAACATTAAAGGATTCTATTGATGAAGCAAAAAAGTCAGCTTATGATGATCAAGTTAATACGATTAAAAGTGCAGCAGAAACATATTTTATTAACTCTAACTTTCGAGTAGATGGTGATAACCCTAAGGTTATGTATTTAAATGATATAGTAAGTAGTGGATATATTGAAGCTAAAAAGATAGTTAATCCAGTTACTGAAGATACTATGACTGGATGTGTGCTTATTAAGTATTATAGTCGTCAATATCACTATGAATATATTGATTCTTTAGAAGAATGTGCGAAATATTCAAATATTAAGGAATAAAAATAATCTTCCTATTCATAATAAGAGTAGGAGGATTTTTATATGGAAAAAATTAAATACCAAAATATAGTAAATAGGCATACACCAAAAGAACCTATTTTATTAAATGCACTTATTAGTTTTATAGTAGGAGGTTTCTTAGGCGTAGTAGGTGAAGTATTAGTAGAGTTATATTCTTACTTTTTGCATATACCAAGTAAGGATGCATCAGTATTTATGATTGTTACTTTAATATTTATTGGATGCTTTTTAACGGCTCTTGGTTTCTTTGATAATCTAGTTAAGTTTGCTAAATGTGGACTTATTGTTCCCATCACTGGTTTTGCTCATGCGATGATGAGTGCAGCCTTAGAATATAGAAAAGAAGGATTTGTTACAGGGTTGGGTGCAAATATGTTTAAACTTGCAGGCTCTGTAATACTATTTGGTGTAGTTTCAGCTTATGTATTTGGACTTTTAAGGATAATATTGATGGGGTGATTAAATGACTAATACTTATAATAATGTATATATAAATGATACTTGTACAATTGCTGGACCTTATGAAGCAAAAGGACCACTAGGAAGTTATTTTGATAAGAGTTATAAAGATTTATACTTTGGTAAGAAAGTATGGGAACTTGCAGAAATAAAAATGCTTACATCTTGTATTAGTATGTTACTTGATAAAACTAAGATGAAAACTAATAAAGTAGATGCATTAATTTCAGGTGATTTATTAAATCAAAATATAAGTAGTAATTTTACAGCCGCAAAACTAGGTATACCAATGATAGGAATATATGCAGCATGTTCAACCTCAACACTTGGTTTAATTATTGCATCTAATATGATTGAGTCTGGTAGTGCGAAAAATATAATATGTTCAGTATCTTCGCATAACTGTACATCAGAAAAACAATTTAGACAACCTGTAGAATATGGTGGCCCAAAACCTAAAAGAGCAACATTTACAGTAACAGGTGCAGCTAGTGCCTTAGTATCAAGTAAAAAATCAAAGATAAAAATTACATCAAGTACACTAGGTACTGTGGTTGATGCTGGTATTAAAGATGCATTTCATATGGGAGCCGTTATGGCACCAGCTGCTGCTAGGACTATTTATACACATCTAATAAATACTAAAACAAAAGCTAGTGATTATGATTTAATTTTAACAGGAGACTTAGGGAGATATGGTAAAGATATTCTAAAAGATTACATGAAAGAAGAATATAATATGGAATTAAATAACTTAGATGATTCTGCTTGTATGATATATGATATTGATAATCAAGAAGTTTATGCTGGAGGAAGTGGTCCTGCGTGTATTCCTCTTGTAACTTATGGTTATATACTAGATAAAATGAAAAAAGGAAAACTAAAGAAAGTATTAATGGTCGCAACAGGCTCATTACATAGTCAAGTATCAGTTAATTTAAAACAAACAATACCTTCAGTAAGTCATGCTGTATGTTTGGAGGTTACACTATGATATATGTACATGCATTTATATTTTGTGGAATAGTATGTATGATAGGACAACTAATACTTGATAATACTAAGCTTACCCCAGGACATATTACAACCATTTTTGTAATAATTGGAGCATTTCTTGATTCATTTAATATCTATGATAAATTTGTTCTTTGGGCTGGAGGAGGAGCTTTGGTTCCAATTACATCATTTGGTCACTTATTAATTCATGGAGCCATGGATACTGTAAATACTTTTGGTGTGATGGGATTATTTATGGGAATGTTTGACCTTACTTCATCAGGAATAGTTGCAGCTATAATATTTTCATTTTTCTTCTCATTATTTTTCAGTCCAAAAGATTAATCATTTACACAATTCCTAATTTTGTGATATTATGTATGTAGATGATCGAGTCTCATATAATAAAAAAAGGATACGTTTGAAGTGGAAATGAGAGTGACTTTCAGACGTTCCCTATCTAGGTTGCATCTGAAACAAATGAAAAGCTTGTGTTTCAGGTGTGATTCTAATTCTTAATAATTAGCATGATAATTAGAACTAGAATGATTACAAGTAATTGTAATTCTTTTTTAGTCATAATATCACGTCCTTTCGTAGAACCAAAACCCACTATTTCATAAGCCTATTTTTTCGAAAGGAAACCATCTGAAATTCAAACATATCCGATGAGTATTATAAATAAATATACAAACAGTACAATTGAATACAGGTAATAAAATCGTAAAAAGATGAAAAAAGTTTCATAGAATTACTAATACTATGTTGTTTTTTTATCTGATAAAATGTTGTTCTACAATCAAGGAGAAAAACTTATGTAGAGTTGATAAATAAAATTTGTTATTTTATATATAATTGAATATGAAACTATGCAGTAATTAAAATACTACAAGTAATTTTTAAAATACTTGTAGTTTTAATTTGTAAAAAACTATAAAGTGTAAGTTTGCTTTATTATTTAGAATATAATATAAGTAGTTACTGGGTGATTACATGGACAAATATTATAAAGAGATAATAGAATAATTACTTGATGAAGAAATATATGCAATTGCAAAAGATTATTCTAAATAAAGACATAGAGTTATTACTTATTTTGAGGCAGGACAAATATTAAATGAAGTTTGAAATAAATAAAGTGTTTATATAATTAAAAGGTATTTTAAAAAATTGATTAATGAGCTGGGTAGATAATATAGCGAAAGAACTCTTAGAAGTATGCGACAGTTATATAATGCATTTAAAGATGAGATTTGGAAACCGTTTGTGTTGCATTACAATACAAATGGGATAAATTAAAAAAAATAGGTAAGGAACCATAACAATTATAGGTAAGGAACCATAACAATTATATTGACTTTACTGTAAAATATAGTATAATATTTCCTACATGAATTCATAAAATATTTATAGATTCATGAGTTTTAAAAGTAGTTTATTTGTTATATTTTAGAATAAACTATTTAAGATTAAGAAAGGAGTAAATAATGGAATCAAAATTGAAAAAGTCATTAATTAAAAATTGGTGGGTTGCACCTACAAAAGCAAAGATGGAGTTTGTTAATATATTAAATAAACAGTCTATAAGTAATCAAGATGATTTAGTTGTTATGGGGTATTTACATAATAAAAAAGATGTTTTAGCAAGCAGTACAAATAAAGTTGTGAAGGTAATTAAAGAAGGTGTTATAACAGGACAAGGTACTTTTTATCCGTTTACTGAAGCTCATAATTTATATTTACATTTTTTATTGTTAGTTAATAATCCAAATGTTGTTATTGCTAATAGATGGGAGATGTTAAATAATAATCAAATGATTGCAAACCTAGTTTATAATATAGGAGTAGAAGTTGTTCAAAAGGATGTTGTATTTAGTTTTAAGCCCAATATGGAAACTAGTGTTTTATTATCAGGTTATTCTGAATCGTTAAAATCAAAAGTTGTTTTATCACCTTTTAATGTTCGTCATCAATGTTTATTATTAGGAGTAAGAGATGATGTCTTAAATAATATTTGGAAAGGCTCTTTTGCAACAAAAGATGAAATCACACAAAAAGTAAAATCAATTCAGCGAACATTTTAGTATACTATGGGAGAAATTATAAATATCAATAGTTAAAAAAATACTAACTTTAGTATTTTTTTCTTTTTGATTAATAAAATAGTAGTGGTGATACTATGCAGTTTAATGGACTACGTTCATATATATTAGATACAGAGTTTAAAGTAACAATACTAGATGGCAGAATTAATATTGTAAATTTTAGTGAGATGGGTCACTTTGATAATAATAAAGTAATAGTTAGATATCTTAAAAATAGTCATATTCATAACCTAATTATTAAAGGTAAAAATTTAGTAGTATCAAAGTTAAAAAGCAATGAAGTATTAATTGAAGGTGTAATTGATAATTTAGAATTCAGGTGATACTATTAATTATTTTACTAATAAGATTGTAGTTAGAGTAACTGGCAAGAATATTTATAACTTTATATATAGATTGCATAAATTAAATATAGATTTATATAATATAGATTATAAAAGTATGAATGAAGTAATAATTACTATACTTAATGATGATTATGATATCTTACTTGATAATAAAACGATATATGAAGTAGAGATTATATCTTATTTAGGATTAATTAAAACTAAAAAGATAATTAATGCTTATAAATATATATTAATATTTGTATTATCTAGTTTTCTAATAATATATTTACTTAGTAACTTGATATTTAGAGTAGATATTATTACTAATGATAATAAAATGAAAGATAAGCTTAATAAATATTTAATTACTAAAGGTATAAGTAAGTATCATCTAAAGAAGAATTATAATGAATTAAAAATTATTAAAGAAGATATACTTACTAAATATAAAGATGAGATAGATTGGATAGAGATAGAATCTATTGGTAGTAAATATATTATTAGGTATGAACCGAGAGTAAATACTAAGTTTAATAATGATTCTAGGTTTCAAAATATTATAGCTTCTAAGAATGCAGTAATATATTCTATGGATATAAAAAGAGGACAGATAATTAAAAATAGATTTGATTATGTAAAAAAGGGAGATGTAATAGTAAGTGGTTATATCTATTTAAATGATAAAATAATGGATACTATAAAAGCAGAAGGTGTTGTTTATGGTGAAACTTGGTATAAAGTTAAAGTTAAATATCCACTTAAATATGAAAGTATTAAAGAAACTGGTAAGAGTAAAAAAGTATTATCTATTAAGTTTATAAATAGTGATATTAATATATTTAACTTTAATAAATATAAAGATTATGATAAAAAAAGTAATATCTTACTTAAGAATAATATACTTCCAATATCTATCGATATAGAAAAGCAAAGTGAACTTAGTATTAAAAGAGAATCTAATAATGAGAAAGAAGCAGTAAAAAAAGCAGTAGATAAAGCAGTTAAAAAGATTAATAAGAAGCTAGATGATAAAGAATATGTTAAAGATTATAAAATACTTAATACAAGTAAGAATAATAAAGAGGTGAGTGTTACTGTATTTGTGAGTGTAATTGAAAAAATATCAGGATATAGTGAAATAGAAGAATATGTAGATGATGAGGATAATAGTGGCTAACCTTAAGATTATATTAAAAGATGATTATGCAGTTATTATACTTAGTATTATTAGTTATATATTTTTTAGAATATTAGTTAGAATTAAGTATAAGAAGAAAATAGAAATAAAAAAAGAATTTACTTTGATACTATTTATTGCTTATCTTTTAATACTATTCTTTATTGTTACATATCCTGTTAATGAGTATGGGTATAATAACTATAATCTATTTAAAGAACTATTAAGATATAAGGTAGGTAGTAATGGTTTTTTTAATAACATTATTGGTAATATTTTACTATTTATTCCTTTTGGTATGTTTTTAAGATATTACTTTAAACTTAAGGTAATATCTTTAATATTAATAACAATACTTTATTCTTTATCAATAGAAGTAACGCAAATATTAATTAATAGAGTATTTGATATCGATGATATTATACTTAATTTAACAGGATCTATTATTGGGTATTATTTTAGTAAGTTTGCAAATTAAACTATATTTTAGGTAATAAAGTGCTAAAAAATATAGTTTTTTTGGATATTTATATCGAAAAAAAAGGAAATTTGAAACTTTTAACTAATAATATATATAGAGGGATAAGAGAGATGCTTTTTCTTCTTAGAAAGAGAGATTTATATGTATTATAAATATTGTTATGATTATTGGTAAGTATTTAGTTATAAAAGATGTAATTAGGGGATTTTAGGGAGGAGTAATATAATGAAAAATAATAATTATAATAAAACCTTAGGTCCTGATGAGACAATTCCACTTTGGTTTGATAAGTTATTTAAACTTGTATTTGGGGATTCTAATCATTTAGAAAGAACTAAGTTTCTTATCTCATCTGTTTTAGACTTAGAAATTAATAAAATAGAAATTGTTAATTCTGAAATTGTAGAGGATAACAGAATGGATAAGGTAAATACTGTTGACTTAGCTGTAAAAGTTGATGAAGCATTTGTTTCTATTGAAGCTAATTCATCATTTGGTGAGATTGTTAGAGATAGAAATTTAGTCTTTATGTTTAAAATTCAAGGTCGTAGTTTAAAACCTGGTGATGAGTATAAGAATCTGGGTAAGACTTATCAAATTAATTTTAATCAAGAAGATTTTGATGGACAGTATTTTAATGTATGTCATTTAAGAAGTGACAATACAGGATTATTATATTCCAAAAAGTCTGAAATTTATAATATTAATGTTAAACATTATGCTGAAGTATGCTATAATGGACATATGGACGAACTGTCAGAAACAGAGAAACTATTCGCACTTATTGGTGTAAATAAAAAATCTGTAATTGACAGATTAATTACAGATAGTAATGTCCTAAAGGAGATAGGAATTATGGCTAAGAAGTATAGTGGAGATAAAGTAATATTAGAGTCGTATAATAGGGAAGAACTACTAAAAGCAGATATGCAGAATGAGTTTAGTAAAAAAGAGGAACTACTAAAAGCAGATATGCAGAATGAGTTTAGTAAAAAAGAAGAGCTATTAAAAGCAGACATGCAAAATGAATTTAGTAAAAAAGAAGAGCTATTAAAAGCAGATATGCAGAATGAACTTGCTTCAAAAACTGAAGAGGTTGCTGAAAAGACTACTTTAGATATGGCTCGAAAGATGAAATATAAAAATATGGATATTACTGATATTATGGATGTTACGGGATTATCTAAAGATGTAATTGAAAAATTGTAATTGTGGTTAGAAGGGTAAGTGAAATGCTTATCTTTTCTTTTTTGCATTCTTTTATTAACACTAAGTTATATTTTATACAAAATTTGTACTTTTCTAAAGAAATTTGTCGAAAAAAAAAGGAAATTTAAAAGTTTTAACTAATAATATATATAGGGAGGGAAAAGGTGGCAAAGTATCCTTTTGTAAAACAAGATGCATCAAAAGAATGCGGAGTAGCATGTTTATCAATGCTAATTAAATACTATCATGGATATATAGGACGTAATGAACTTCTTGAAATGACTAAAACAAATAAAAGTGGGACAACCTTATATCATCTTGTACGTGCACTAAGAGAGATTGGCTTTGAAGCTGAAGGTATAAGTTGTAACTATAGTGATTTAATTAAAAATAAAATTCACCTGCCTTGTATTTGTAATGTTATTATCGATGGTAGTTTAAAACACTTTGTAGTTTTATATGAGATTAATAAAAAAGGAGTTGTTATCGGTGATCCAGCACTCGGTATCAGAAAACTTCCTTTAAAATCTTTTGAAATTATTTATAATGATGCATTAGTACTTGCTATTCCAAAAACAAATATTCCAATAATTAATGAGTCTAAATACTATAATCTCTTTTGGATAATAAAAAATAATACTTGTTTATTAAAGATAGTTATATTATATTCATTAGTTATAACAGTTTTATCAATATTTTCATCCTTTTATTTTGGAAGTCTTGTAGACAATACCAGTTCATTAAAGAGTATAATTAAATTTTTATTTGCTGTCTTCTTTTCTATAAATGTAGTAAGAATATTGCTTGAATATTTAAAAAATAAGATCTATATTACTTTAAATAAAAGGATTGATCTCTCACTTACAAAAGATATACTTAAGCGTATTATTTCTCTTCCCTATAAACATTATAAGAATCATACAACAGGTGATATTATATCTAGAATTAATGATCTTAATAACTTAAAAGATATAGTTAGTAAGATACTTATTAGTCTATTTATTGATATTCCTTTGATTATGGTAAGTATTATATTGTTATTTAGACTAAGTAAGAAACTATTTATAATTAGCTTTATTATACTTGTTTTAAATATATTATCGGTTATTATATTTAAGAAAGTATTATTTAATGAGATAGTTAAATTTAAAAGAAAAAAATCAATAGATACTACTACTATGTTAGATTCAATAAATGCTTTTGAAACTGTAAAAGGAATTAATATATCTGATTACATAATAAATAGAGTAAATACTAGACATATTGATAGTGTTAATTCTCAAGTCTTAATACAGAAAATATTAATTATAAGAAGAGTTATTAGTAATATTATTAATGATTTAGGTCTTATGATAATAGATTATGTAGGAATACTACTTGTATATGATAATACTCTAAAGTTAAGTATTTTAATAACCTTTAATACAGTTTTAAGTTATTTCTTTTCATCGATTAATAGTGTTTTAGAGTTTACATTAGAATATAATGAGATTAAAAGTTCCCTAAAACGTATTAATGATATTATGCTTAATGAAAAAGATAATGGCTTTATTGATAAATATCGTGGTGGGACTATTAGATATAAAGATTTATCTTATACATTTGATGATATTACATATCCACTTAAAAATATTAATTTAACAATACTAGATGGTGAAAAACTAGTTGTAATTGGTAAAAGTGGTAGTGGTAAATCTACTTTATTTAAACTACTTAAAGGGTACTATAAAGTAGATAAAGGATTAATTACTATTAATGATATTGATATAACTAATTATAAGAAAGATACACTTGCTAGTAATATTTTATATGTTAATCAAAATGAGATATTATTTAATGATACACTTCTTAATAATATTAAATTAGATTCTCATGATAATAACTTATTACTTAAAGTGTGCGAGATATGTGAGATTAATAGTATTGTAAAAAAAGATACATTAGGTATGAATATGTTAATAGAAGAAAATGGATTTAACTTATCAGGTGGAGAAAGGCAAAGAATAATACTTGCTAGAAGTTTAATGCATAACTTTGATATTCTAATAATTGATGAAGCATTAAATCAAGTAGATATTAAGATGGAAAGAAGAATACTTAGAAACATATTTCTAACTTTTCCTCTTAAGACTATCATATTTATTTCTCATAGACTAAATAATTGTGATATGTTTAATCATATTATTGAACTTAAGGAAGGAGAAATAGTAAAAGATGAACAAATTGACTTATCAAAATTCCGTCTTAAGAATAGTAACAGATAAGATTAATATATCTAATTATTATTATTTTCTTATTACTGTAATAGTACTATTTATACTTTTAATTAATACCCCTTACAAAACTAGTTATGAATATGTACTTATTAAGGATGATACTTATAAGTTGATTGTTGATGATACTTTTTTCCCAATTAAGAATAAATATTTATACTTTAATCATAAGAAGTATGCTTATAGTGTAGTAGATATTAGTGATAACTATATTACTAATGATAAGAGATATTATAATGTAATAATAGATATTGATATTAGTGACTTTAAAAGTAATAAGAATATATTTACTGTAGAAGTTATTAAAGATAAATCTACATTACTTAAATATTTCTTAAAGAAGATGAAAGGAAAGTAGTATGGAAAAATTAACAGATGTTGAAATGAAAAATATTAGTGGTGGTGGCATAAGTATAGGAGTTGTTGCTGCAATTGTTGCCGGAATTACTTTTATTACTGGTCTTTTAGATGGCATATTAAGACCACTGGGGTGTCGTGAATGAGAAAACTAAAACGCGATGAGATGATAAAAATTGATGGAGGCTCTAGTTTATCATCAACCTTAATAAGCGCCCTTACAAGAGCTGGAAATACAATTATGGATATAGGTAGAAGTCTTGGTAGTGCGATTAGACGTATATATGAAGGCTCATCTTGCCCTTTAGAATAGATTTTATCTATTCTTTTTTTCTTGGATGTGTTATAATTTGGGTAAGGTGATTTGACGTGAACAAAGATAATCCAAATATTACAATTGAAGATATTATAAATGAGATTAATTATCTAAATGATGATGAAATAACTAGATTAAAAGATGCTTATGAATATGCTAAAAAAGTACATAGTAATCAGAAAAGATTAACGGGTGATGCTTATATTACACACTTACTTAATGTTGTACATATATTAGTTAGTCTTAATGCCGATATTGATACTCTTGTTGCTGGAATGCTTCATGATACTATTAATATAGGTGGTATTAAAGAAGAAGTTATTAAAGAGAAATTTGGTAGTGAGGTAGCTCTTCTTGTATCAGGTATAACCCAAATAAATAATCTTAAATATAATGGTACTAATGAAACAGCTATTGCTAATCATAGAAAAATCTTAGTAGGGCTTACTAAAGATGTTCGAGTATTATTTATAAAACTTGCAGATAGACTACATAATATGCGAACAATATATATGTTATCTGATGAAAAGAAGAAAGAAAATGCTAAAGAAACACTTGAGATATTAACTCCTATCGCACATAGACTAGGTATTAATAAAATTAAAAGTGAACTTGAAGATTTATCACTTCGTTACTTAAAACCAGATGTATATTTTTCTATAGTAGAACGTCTTAATAAATCTAAGAATGAACGTAATAAGTTTGTTGAAGAAATGATGGATGATGTATCTAATTTACTTAATGAACATAGAATTAAACATGAGATAAAAGGTAGAGCTAAAAGTATTTATAGTATTTATAAAAAACTTGATAAAGGTAAAAGATTTAGTGATATTTATGATCTTCTAGCTCTTCGTGTATTTGTGGATACTATACCTGATTGTTATCAAGCAATGGGAATTGTTCACTCTAAGTATCGTCCAGTACCTAAAAGATTTAAAGACTATATAGCTATGCCAAAGAATAATATGTATCAATCACTTCATACAACAGTATTTGGTCCTGAAGGTAATTTCTTTGAAATACAGATTCGTACTTATGAAATGGATGAAGTGGCAGAACGTGGTATTGCTTCTCATTGGTCATATAAAGAACAAGGTAAGAACTTAATGAAGGGTATGGAAGAGAAGTTACAGTTCTTTAGATCTATTATGGAAATTGATGAAAATAGTGAAGAGATAGATACTAAGATGGAGGATTTAAAAGATACTATCTATGTTTATACTCCAAAAGGCGATGTTATAGAATTACCTAATGGATCTACTCCAATAGATTTTGCTTACCGAGTACATAGTAAAGTAGGGGATTCTATGGTAGGTGCGATTGTTAATGAACAAATAGTACCACTTGATTACATATTACAAGATAATGATGTTATTAAGATTAATACTAATAAGACTTCAACTCCATCAAAAAGTTGGCTAGATATTGCTTATACTAGTCAAGCAAAGAATAAAATTAGATCATACTTTAATAAAATAGATAAAGCAGAGTATCTTAAAAAGGGTGAAGAAATACTAATTAAAGAATTTAGAAAAAAGAAAATTAGTGCATCTGATATGCTTAGTGGTGATAACTTAGATAAGATATTAAATGACTTACATCTTGCTAATATTAATGATTTATATATTAATGTAGGTAGTGGTAAAATATCTGCAAGTCACGTAATAAATACAGAAGATGATAAAAGTGAAGTATTACTTAATAAAGTTATTAAAGATAATAATGATATAGAACATAAGGGAGATATAATTGTAGAAGGTATTGATGATATTAAAGTTAATAGATCTAAGTGTTGTGCGCCAGTACCAGGTGATGAAATAGTAGGATATATTCAAACTGGAATTGGTATTAATATTCATAAGAGTAATTGTCCTAATATTGCAAATATAAAAGAAAGATTAATTAGTGTTAGATGGAATGATACTATAGATAAGAAGTATTCTACTAATATAATGGTATATACTAATACTAAGAAAGATTTAATTTTAGATATTGCCTCTATTACACAAAGTAATAATTTAACTTTAAAAAGTATTAATAATATTAAGATGGATGGTAATTATTCATTTGAAATAAAGGTATCTGTGCCTAATATAGAAGCACTTAATAAATATATGACAAGTCTATCTACTATTGAAGGTGTAACTAGTGTTGAAAGGATAATAAAATGAGACTAATAGTACAAAGAAGTAAAGATTCTAGTGTTAGTATAAACTCTAAAGTAGTAGGTAAGATTAGTAGTGGTCTTGTAGTACTTGTAGGTTTTACACATACTGATACCATAAAAGATATAGATTACTGTGTAAGGAAACTTGTTAATCTTAGAATATTTGATGATGATAATGGAGTTATGAATAAGTCGATATTAGATGTAGGTGGTAGCGTGCTAAGTATTTCCCAGTTCACACTATATGCTGATACTAAAAAAGGTAATAGACCTAGTTACATAAAAGCAATGAATGGGACTGAGGCTACTAAATTATATGATATATTTAATGAGAAATTAAGAGAATACATTAATGTAGAAACAGGAGTATTTGGTGCGGATATGTTAGTTAGTATTAATAATTTAGGACCAATTACAATAATTATAGAAAGTGGTGATTAAATGGAAAATAAAATAAATTATAAATTAGTAAATTTAACATTAATAATACTTGCAATATTTTTCCTTTATAAAACAGGACATTTATGGATGGGGATAGTAAATAAAGTAGTAGGTATAATGCTACCATTCTTATTTGCTTTTGCACTAGCTTATGCACTACATCCAATACTTAAATATTTACAGAAGAAAAAAATTCCTAAAGGATTAGCAGTCACAATAATAGTATTAACTCTCGCACTAATTATTGCAGCATTAATCTATGTTGTATCAACAGTATTAGTTGGACAATTATCAAACTTATTTAATAGTATTATTGCTTTTATCAATAAACTATCTAATTATGACTTTGGATCAGATGTTAACTTCTCAGGTTTAGAAAATAGTTTAAATGATATATTTAAAAATATTATGTCTAACATTGGACAATATGTATCAAATGGTACAATACATTTAGTAAATACTTCGCTTGGATTATTTTCTAAAGTATGTATTGCAGCTGCAGCATTTGTATACTTATTAATTGATATGGATAAAATTAGAGATGGAGTTAGAAACTTCTTTAAGAAAAGAAAAAAGAAAACATTTGATTTTGTATCTAGTTTAGATCATCAGATGAAGAAATATTTAAGTGGACTTGTGATAGTAATGATAATATCAGTGTTTGAGTATAGCATAGTCTACTCAATTATTGGACACCCTGATGCATTATTATTAGGACTTCTTGCAGGAGTGGCTAATCTTATTCCATACTTTGGTGGTATTATGAATAACTGTGTTGCCGCAGTAACGGCATTTGTTATAAGTCCTTCATTATTCATAAAAACATTAATAGTATTTACAGTACTATCTATGGTAGATAGTTATGTAATAAATGCTAATGTATATGGTAAGACTAACTCAATACATCCATTAATAGTAATATTTTCCGTATTTGCGGGAAGTGCAATATTTGGTATAATGGGTATAGTTATATCGTTCCCAATGGCAATACTAGGAGTTACTGCATTTAAGTTCTATAAAGATGATATATTTGATAGTATAAAAAGTGGAAGAAAGATAAAGAGCAATTAATCTAGGTATAACCTAGATTTTTTCTTTCATACTTGCTATAATATGTTTAGAAAGAAGGATATTATGAATAATAAAATAAATAAAATTAATCATGCATTTGTAAGAGAAATAAGTAATGTATTAGAATATGAAGTTAAGAATCAACATATTAAGTTTGTAACAATTACTGCAGTAAAAGTTACTAGTGATTTAAGTTACGCTAAAGTATATTTTACTGTACTTGATGATTCTAAGAGAGAGGATACGAAAAAAGCATTAAATCAAGCTAGTGGTTTTATTAGAACTAAGTTATTTGATAGAATAGATATTCGCCATATGCCCAAATTAGAATTTATTTATGATGATTCTATTGAATATGGAATGGATATAGAAGCAAAAATAAAAGAAATACATGAAAAAGATGGAGAAGAGTAAGTGTTTCAAAAGAAAAAGAAGCAAGAGAAATCATATTTTGAATTAGTTAATGAATTATTAGTAGAACAAAATAAAAAAGGTTATATAAATACTAATATTGAGAATGAACTATATAATATTTTTTGTGATTCTAATTATATGTTGGGTATTCATAAAACAGGTTATATTATAGTTGATAATCATGTTTTAAATGATATATTTAGTAATGGATTATATAGTAATGGTCATGTTTTATCAGGTGGAATTACAGGTAAGTATGATATTGAAAAAACAGTAAGCTTCTATGATAGTTTTGTTGAGTTATGTGTGAATATTAAACAGTGTCGTGGTTACAAAGGTTCTGATGGTTGTATATTACTTAAAATACCAAAGGAATTAAAAAATAACAGTCAGCTATTCTACATTGATGATAATAATCAAGTAAGAATATTTCCTGAATATGTATATGGTTATATTCCAGTTAATAATATGAATGTCGATAGTATTGTTTATAATCCTAATTATAAGGATTACCATCTATCACTTATAGATAAATATAACATATTATTTAATGCATACAAAGATACTTATATAAAATATGGTTATAATCAAACAATAAGTGCTTTATTTAATTATATTAATAATAATGATGTTACTTATTTTAGCGGAAATGAAAATAGAAATAAGATTATCAATTATATTAAGAATGATGAAATAATAAGAGTTCTTGCTTACACCCTCAACACAGATCAAAATAATATAAATGATACAATTAACTTGTTTAATTTATCAGTTTTAAATAGTATAGAAAAAATTAGTCACCAAGTTAGGTGACTAATTTGCTTCTAAATAAATATCTTTATTAAAATTATGTTGTGTAGTATCTTTAGATAGAAGTGTATTAGTATCAATTAAATAATAATCATACATAAGCATATCAGTTCCGTTAGATGTAACAGGATCATCCCAAGTTACATCTAAGTTTAACCAAGAATCATCAATATTAACTAAGTTCCATACGTGTTCTGTAGTTGATACTCTTATATTAGGAATATTTAATTTATCTAAATATATAGCCATAGTATCAGTATAACCACCACAAATCGCTTTATGATTGATAAGTAGCCCATATGCGGTATATGAAGTAGAATTTAATCTATCACTACTATTTTCAATTTCAGTATCAAACTTAGTATTATTAACTATGTAATCATGGAATACTTTTATTTTCTCATTATTATTCATAGTATCATTAATATTCTCTTTAATAAACTTATCTATTTCTTCATTAACAATACTTATCTCATTACTATTATATATATGAGTAATAGTTAAAGTAATTTTACCATAGTTAGTAACACTTATTTTTATATTTTTAAATGAGTTATAAGGATGAACAAAGTTATTAATCTCAGATAAAGTATCTTTATCATTAAAGAACTCTTCAACATCTTTTGTACAAGTCTTGTATTTAGTATCGCAATATATATTATATTCATCAATACCACTATCAAGTACAGTATAAAAGACACTCTTAATATCATCTTTTTTATGAATCTTTAAATCACTTGCTATAGCTACAAATTTATAATCTTTCTTTTTAGCATAATCATTATATTTTAAATCTTCTATTTTCTCTTGTTTTATAATATTATTAGTTACATAATTAGTAATATCTTCTCTATATATAAATACAAGTACAATTACTAAAATCATAATTAAATATGAAATAATCCTTTTCATTCCATCACCTAGTAAAATTATATCAGAAAAGCCAAAAAAAATGAAGTAAATTACTCCAAAAAAATTACTCCTTTATTTACTCCATAAATTACTATAAGAATTATTCCATAGAATTAACTTTCTTAGTTAATCTTGATTTATTTCTTGCAGCAGTATTCTTTTTAGTAGCTCCTTTAGATGTAGCTTTATCAATAGCCTTAATTGCAACCTTTAATGCACCTTCAGCTTTTTCTTTATCTTTAGATGCAACTGCACGATCTACTTTTTTTATAGAACTTTTCATAGTAGCTGCGAATTTATTATTCTCTTCTTCTTTTTTCTTAATAACTAAAACTCTTTTTTTAGCATTCTTTAAATTTGGCATATAGTTCCTCCTTTCGCACATAAACATATTTTAGCAAATATCCTTACAAAAATCAAATAAAATTACAAAAATTGTTAAAAATATTAATGGTGATACAATGAAACATGAAATAAATTTAAGTAATATTGATATTCATACTGACTTAGCTATTGATGTAATTGATAAAATAAGTAGTCTAGATGGAGTTAAACAAGTAATTAAAAATGTTGATGGAGTAAGCATTACAGATGTTAAATTAGATAAGAAAAATAGTCTAAATAAAAAAGAGGGTAATTATGTAACTATTGAGTTTGATGATGTAACAGATACTTCTAATTATAATAAAGTTAAAAAAGTAGTAAAGATGGAACTTAGTAGTTTACTTAGTAAGATGAATATAAAAGATACCGATGCTTGTTTATTTATTGGACTTGGTAATGCTAAATCTACTCCAGATAGTCTAGGACCAAAGGTATCAAAAGATATAATAGTTACTAAGCATATTTATGACTTAGGAGAGTTAGATAATAAATATAGAGTAGTATCAGTAATATCTCCAGGAGTATCAGCTACAACAGGAATTGAAACTAGTGATATAGTAGATTCTATTGTAAAAAAGATTAAACCTAATTTTATAATTGCCGTAGACGCACTTGCTAGTGGATCTGTTGATAGAGTAAATAAAACTATACAAATGACTGATACAGGAATACATCCAGGTAGTGGGATAGGTAATGCTAGAAAAGAGATAAGCGAGTCTACTATAGGTGTACCTGTTATAGCAATTGGAGTACCAACAGTAGTAGATGCATCAGTAATAGTATCAGATACAATCAATTATATGTATAAACACTATGCATTTAATAAAGAGTATAGTAAAAATCCTAAAAGCAAACTAACATTTAATAATATTAATTATCTAAATAAAAATATAGTTATAAATACTAAAGATAAAGAAGATTTATTTGGACTTATTGGTAAACTTAGTAGTGATGAAGTTAAAATACTTATTAATGAAGTATTAAATCCTATTGGATATAACTTAATGGTTACACCAAAAGAAATAGACTTTGTAATAGATAGATTATCAATGCTTATCTCAAGTTCAGTAAATGAAACACTTCATAACATATAAATTTTTATTAATATCTGTTATATTTACTTTTTCTTTACACATCATTTAATAAAAATATCTAATTATATTTGAAATATAATTTTTATCTGTTATAATCTTTAGTTTTGCAGCAAAATCTTTTAATCCATTATAAAAAAAGGCCAAAGT
>CAMVPJ010000008.1 GCA_947169395.1 uncultured Caryophanales bacterium | reverse complement strand
ACTTTGGCCTTTTTTTATAATGGATTAAAAGATTTTGCTGCAAAACTAAAGATTAATAAAAAAGTCAATCAAAATGGTGAACACGTCACCATTAATTATTATTCTTATTTTTATTCTTTGTTAATTTTATAATTACTCCAGCAATCCCACCTACTATAGCTCCTACTATCGCACCAATCAAAGCAGAATTAAGCGTACTATTACCTTTTTTCTTGTTATTATTTTTAGGCGCAATCAACGAATTACCAGTAGTATCATTACTAGTACTTACATTATTACTATTACTATTACTTTTACTTTTAATATTATAATTAGTTGAAGATATAATACCTTCTATCTCAGTAATCTCACTACTTAAAAAAGCAGAACCACTTTTTTGTACCTTAAACTGATATAAAGTATTATTAATAATAGTTATATAATCTATTACATATACATTTAAATTACTATCTAAGTATGACATCTTTAAGTATTTAACTCCACCAACTTTAAAAATATCTTCTTCTGCATTATATGCTTTATATTGATTTCTAAGTTCAGTAGTCTCCCTATAAACATCGCTATCAGATAAATCATTCATATTATATACATCACTAGTTTCATCTTTTACAATTAAAAATATCTCACGATTAAAATCCTTAGTAAAAGCGTCAAGATAATAACTTTGACTTAACCAGTTATTATAAGTATTCGTAATATCAGTTTCACTATAATTATAATTAGCAAGTACATCTCTATAATTATCACGAGTAACATATACCCAATCATCATTAAAAGTAATAGAATTAATATCAGTATCAGTTATACCAATATCTACTGCCTTAACCATAAAAGGCATAAATAAAAATAATAATACAAAAATAAACTTCTTCATACACACTCTCCTATCCATATTCATGATATCATAAATATTTAAAAATTTGAATATAAAAAAGCAAGAAAAACTTACTTTTGAAATTGTGAATTATATAGTTCTGCATAGAAGCCTTTTTTATCCATTAACTGATTATGATTACCCTGTTCTATAATATTACCATCTTTTAATACTAGTATTAAATCAGCATTTTTTATTGTAGAAAGTCTATGAGCTATTATAAATGAAGTTCTACCAGCCATTAATTTATCCATTGCCTTCTGGACTAATTCTTCTGTTCTAGTATCTACACTAGATGTTGCCTCATCTAGAATTAAAAACGGAGAATTTTTTATCATACCTCGAGCAATTGTTAATAACTGTTTTTCTCCTGCTGATAAGGAATCATTATCAGTAATTACTGTATTGTAACCTTCTGGTAATGTTTTTATATAGTGATCTAACCCAACTATCTTACATGCAACTTTTACATCTTCTAAGGCTATATTAGGTTTATTATACACGATATTTTCTTTTATAGTACCTTCAAATAACCATGTATCTTGAAGTACCATAATAAATAAATCGTGAATATTCTCTCTTGTTAATTCTTTAGTAGATATACCATCTATTTTAATATCTCCATCTTTTATATCATAAAATTTCATCAGTAAATTAACCATGGTAGTTTTACCTGCTCCAGTAGGTCCTACTAGTGCAATCTTACTACCTGCTTTAATATCAGCACTAAAGTCATTAATAATTATTCTTTCATCATATCCAAATTTAACGTGATTAAATTTAATATCACCTTTTACTTTAGATATATCTAGACTCTTTTGTAATTTAGATTCATCATTCATTTCATCTTCATCTAAGAATTCAAATACTCTTTCTGCCGCAGCTGCACATGTTTGCAAATTAGTCATAGCCTGAGCAATTTGTGATAAAGGTTGAGAGAATAATCTAACGTATATCATAAATGCAACTATTACACCAAATGTAATATGACCATTCATAGTAAGAAGTGCGCCTACTACACATACTGCAACATAACCAAAGTTACCGATAAATAACATCATTGGTTGCATTAAACCTGATAAAAATTGACTTTTTCTAGCAGAAACAAACAATTTATCATTAATTTCATCAAATTTCTTATTAGATTCTTCGATACCGTTATATACCCTAACTACATTATGTCCTGAATATATCTCTTCTATATGACCTTCGATATCACCTAATGACTCTTGCTGCATCTTGAAGTATTTCTGTGATTTAGAAAGTACTATTGTCATAAATAAGAATCCAAATACTGTAGATAAAATAGCAGTTATAGCAAGTATCCAGTTAGTTATAAACATCATAAGTATACAACCTAGGAAGAGTGTTAAAGCTGATACTAAGGTTGCAACACTTTGATTCATTGTCATAACTATACTATCTACATCATTAGTAACACGTGATAATACATCTCCATAAGCATGATTATCAAAGTATTTTAAAGGTAATCTATTTATTTTAGATGATATCTCACGTCTTAAGTTTCTTGAAAACTTATTAGACACAGTTGCCATAATAAAGCTTTGAATAAAGTTAAAAATCGCACTTAAGGCAAATATAATCCCTAAGAATATGGCAATAGATCTTATTTTATTCATATCTACTTGCCCTAATAATCCTTTAGCTATAGTATCAGTCATATCACTTATTCTATTAGGTCCAATAATTGTTAGAATTGATGAAAATAAAGCAAGTAATATTGCAACTAGCATACTTATTTTAAAATCTTGTAGCTTAGTAAATAGTTTTTTTATTGACTCACTAAAATTCTTAGGTTTTTCAGCAATCCTTGTGTGAGGCCCTCCCTTTGGAGTATTTCTATTTTTACTATCCATTATAATTCCTCCTCACTTAATTGTGAAAGTGCAATTTCTTTATATACTTCACAACTTTTAAGTAACTCTTTATGAGTACCACTACCTACTATTTTACCTTCATCAAGTACAATAATTCTATCTGCATTCATTATAGTACCGATTCTCTGTGCAACTATTAGTGTTGTAGCATTCTTAGTATATTTCTTTAACTCTTTACGTAAAACTGAATCAGTTTTATAATCTAATGCACTAAATGAATCATCAAATATATATACCTCAGGATTTCTAGCAATAGCTCGTGCAATACTTAGTCTTTGCTTTTGTCCTCCTGAAATATTAGTACCACCTTGCGCAATATGACTTTCATATTTATTATCCATATTAACTACAAACTCTTCTGCTTGAGCAATATTAACTGCTTCTTTTATCATACTATCCGTAATCTTTTTATTACTCTTACCATATGCTACATTACTATTTACAGTTCCTGCAAACATTACTGCTTTCTGTGGTACATAACCGATTTTATTATTAAGACTTTCTAATTTATAATCTTTTACATTAACCCCGTCTACTAATACCTCACCGCTAGTTGCATCATAAAATCTTGGTATTAAATTAATTAAAGTTGATTTACCTGAACCAGTAGAACCAATAAATGCAACAGTCTCTCCTTTATTAGCTTTAAAAGTAATATCTTTTAACATATAACTTTCTGCATCAGGATATTTAAATGATACATTTTTAAACTCTACTACCCCACTCATATTCTTCTTACCACTAGTCTTAGTACCATCTGTAATAGATGATTTGCTTCTTAATACTTCTAATATTCTTTTAGCTGATACTGCACTTCTAGGATATAGTACAAATATAACTACAAGTAACATAAATGCAACTATAACTTGCATTGCATAAGAAGTAAATACTACCATATTACTAAATATATTTATCTTATCTGCAAATGCCGCACCATTAATTAAATATGCACCTATTATATAGATAGCAAGAGTAAGCCCATTACTACATAGGGATAATACAGGCATCATTAAACTCATCATACGCCCTGTAAACATGTGAGTATTAGTTAAATCTTCATTAGCATTCTTAAACTTATATTCTTGATAATCTTCGGCATTATAAGCTCTAACTACTCTAATGCCTTTTAAATTTTCTCTAGTTACTCTATTTAAGTTATCAGTTAATGTTTGAATCTTTCTAAACTTAGGTAATACTATTTTAACAATAATAGATATTAGTAAAAGGATGATTGCAACAGTAATAATAGTAGCTAAACTCCATTCGAAACCTTTACCAGCTATTTTAAATATAGCCCAAGTAGCCATAATAGGAGCTTTAATTATTACTTGAAGTCCTATTGCGATAAGCATAACAACTTGCGTAACATCATTAGTAGTACGAGTAATTAAACTACTAGTTGAAAACTTCTTAATCTCTTCCATACCAAATGACTCTACCTTAGTAAATATATCACGTCTTAAGTTCTTACCAAAAGATGCAGCAACATATGAAGCAAAATAACCTGTAATGAAAGCAGATATTAAGCTACCAAAAGCACAAGCCATCATCTTCGCTCCTTCAATAAGCACATCACTCATCTTACTACCCTCTGTTTGAACAAGTCTAGTAATACTAGTCATATAATCAGGTAATTTTAAATCAAGCCATACTTGTAAAGTAATAAATATAACACATATAAACACAAATATAACTTGTTTTTTATTCATCTTCTTAAGTAAACTAAACAATATAATCAACTCCTTTATCGATATAAATTTTAACAGAACTATTAGTTATTGTCAACCAAGATATTATATGTAAAAAGCCTAACTTATTTCCAAAAGAAAAACTAGTTAGTACTAGTTTCAAGCATTCAATTAATTCTATTTACGAAGCAAGTTTAGTAATTTCAGCAGATTTATTTAGTTCTAAGACAGGACGGACCATACGACCATCGGACGGACCGTTACTGAGAATGCCGCTCCCGAGCACATACCACACGTTCTGGGAGTCTCCATTTTGACTAATTGTCCAATACCAGTAATTACTATTGTATACCCAAGTAGGTGTATTTGTCGCATTAGGGATTCTTTGTGTTGCAACAGATGGATCTACTTCATATCCAAGATTATCCATTAGTTCATCATATGTAATCAATCTTGCAGTTGCTGTATCACTTGATTTAACTGCACTATTCTTCCATGCATCTACTACTTGTTTTACAGTAGAAGTTGAATAATCAGTTGAACTACCATATTGTACTCTACCATATCCATTAGACTCTGTTATAGTAATACCAGTTAATTTTAAGTCATCCATTTATGTTTTTGTAAGTGGAGTTTCTTTTAATAGTTTAACTGTATCATTTGTAGTATCAGTATCTTCTATTACATAGTATGTAATACCATTATATGATACATGGTCTCCTACTTGATATGAAGTATATGATGGAACAACTGGTTCTGGAGTTGTATTTTTATTCTCTCCATAATGATAATCTACACTTCTACCAGCTACTGTACATCCATCAAGATATACTGATGAATCACTGTTAAGTTGAGTTGTAGTACATACTACTTCATTACCAGAGTATTCAATAGTTAGTTGTGATACTTCTGTTGGAAATTTTCCCGTATCTAGTAGATATCCTGCGATTGCTAACTCAATAGTTCTTCCGTATGCATCAATACTTCTCTTATCTGCCGAAATACGTGCTTTTCTAATTATGTTCATAACTAGAGGAGTAGCTATTAAAGCAATTATTGCCATAATTACTAAAACAGCTATAAGTTCGATTAATGTGAACGCTTTTCTTTTACCTTTTAACATTATATACCTTCTTTCTTTATTACCATGGATTCTATTTTTAGTGTATACCATGATTACACTTTTCATACATTTATTAGTCCTATCTTGCCTCACCTTACCTTCTAATATTAGTTTACTAAAAAAAAAAAAAAAAAAAAAAAATCAACCCTATTTTGAAATTTTTTCAAATTTAGTCTGACTTCTTTATTTACTTTGAAATTTTATCACTATATTTTATTCATCAATCAACAACCATTCAACTATGTTTATTACTTTTATTCCGTTATAATCATTATTAATTGTCTTATCCATTGTTAATATTATTTTTTCATAATTATCATTTATACTCTCTAAACTTCTAAGTTCTCTTTCTCTTACTTCATCATTCTGTAAAGATTGAGTAACTTGATAATACTTTATAATATTAGGATTTTCAGCAACAAAATCAACTTCATATTCATTAGTTTTGCCTATATTAACTTTATAACCTCTTCTTAATAATTCTAAATAAACAACATTCTCAAGTAGATGTCCTTCATCTATATTTCTAAATCCTAATATTATATTCCTTATTCCAGTATCTGATATATAATACTTTCCTAATGTTTTTAAAAGTGCTTTACTTTTTATATCAGTTCTATCTGCCTTATACATTATAAATGATTTTTCAAGCATATTTAAATAATTATCAATTGTCTGATGATTAGACTTTTCTACTATCTTATTACTATTTAAATAATCACTAATTTTTGTAGAAGATATTGGACTTCCTATATTAGTTGCTAAAAACTTTATAATGTTTTCCAAAAGAGCAGTATCCTTTAAATTATTCCTATCTATTATATCTTTTTTTACAATACTGTTGTATATATCATTTAGATAAGATAATACTAATTCATCATTATCTTTTATTAATGATAAAGCAGGTAATCCACCATATTTTAAATATTCATTAAACTTGTCATCTAAATTATCATTATCATAATTATTAAATACTAAGTATTCTTTAAAAGATAACGGATACATTTTTATTTCTATGTATCTTCCCGATAATAATGTCGATAACTCACTAGATAAAAGATAAGCATTAGACCCAGTTATATATATATCAATATCAAAATCAACATTAAAAGAATTAATTGCCTTTTCCCAAGAAGTAACATTCTGTACCTCATCTAATAAAAGATATGTTCTACCTTTTTTTATTCTCACTTTAACATATTTATACAAATCTTTATAATCATCTATATCATCATACATTGCAGATTCAAAGTTAATATGTATTATATTATCTTCTTTCACACCATCATTAATCAAGAAATCCTTTAGCATCAATAAAAGAGTTGATTTGCCACTTCTTCTTACACCTGTTATAACTTTAATAAATTCAGTATCTTTAGCAGCAATAATCTTCTTTAAATATCTTTCTCTTATTATCATTTTTCATCACCAAATACATGATATCACAAAATTATTGTTTTGTAAAGTTTTGCAAGTACGTTTGCAAAACTGTCTAATTTTAGTACTTTTTGCAAATGTATTTAATAATTAATTGTTATAGTAAAAAAAATCTACTGAAAGATTTTTTAGTTTTAAGTAAAATCTTTCAGTAGAATAATTATTTTATTCCTCTCTAAGCGCAATTACTGGATCTTTCTTACTTGCTATTCTAGATGGAACAAGTCCTGCTATAAATGTTAATAATACACTTATTAGAATTAATATTATTGCACTAGAGAATTCCAAATGCATTATATTATTTACATTAAGTACATGAGACACTATTACATTACCTAATAGAGATAATAATAGTGTAATTAATATACCTAGTATTCCTGCTGCTAATCCTTCAATTATTGCCTCTGCATTAAATACTCTAGATATATCCTTCTTACGTGCTCCTATTGCCCTTAGAATACCTATTTCTTTTCTTCTTTCAAGTACTGATATATATGTAATAATACCTATCATAATACTAGATACAACAAGTGATATTCCAACAAATGCAATAAGTACATAACTTATAATGTTTACAATTGATGTAACACTTTTCATCATCATACCTACTGTATCTGTATATGTTATTTTATCACTATCAGTTTTACCTTTATTATATTTATCAATAATATCTACTATATTATCTTTTGATTTAAAGTCTTTAGGATAAATACTAATTGTATCAGGATTAGTAGTATCTACTACACCTAATTTCTTTAAGTTATCTTCATAAGTACTTTTAGTATCCATTATATTTTCTATATATGATTTAATCTCAGATTCACTTAGTGTATATATACTAGGATCAATACTAATATTTATATCATCAAAACGCTTGCCAGTAAATACATTTATATCTGGATTATCTTTTTGTGCTTTAACTATCTCACTATTATTTACTTTATCAATAACATAATTAGTTAATTCTTTAGTATATCCTATCGCACCAGTAGTAGTTAAAGAAGTATTTTCATGTGCCTTTATAATACCTACTACTCTAATAGTTTCTGCACTTTCATATAAACTATTTATATAATCATTATTATTAGATTTATCAATCCAAATACCATTTTCAAATACATAGTAATCACTATTAAATACTAGTTTATAACTTAATCCTAATAAATCATCATAGTTATATTCTTCTAGATTAGATTTAACATCTTCTCCAGCCTCACTCTTCTTAACCATATCTTCTAATTCATTTTTACTTTTTAATCCTAATGCATATAGAGTATAATCACTAATCTCGTTATTAGAATCAATCATTACTACTACTTCATTATAGTTTTTAGGTAGATTACCAGCAACTAAATCATAATTATCAAGTAACAACTTATCATTATTAAATAGTTCTGTAAAAACATTATTGTTATCAGAAAACTGCATAAACTGACTAATTACTCCTAAGCTTTCATAAATATTAGTAGGATTAACTTTTAAAGTATTACCATCTACATCTTTAGTAAATAAGTTAATATCTAAGTCATATCCATATTGTATATCATTAGCGTATTTATTAATATTTTTATTACTATCTAAATATGATTTAAAATCTTTTAAATTATTAACTTTTACTTTAAATGAAGTAAGTAAGTCATTAAGTACATTATTAGAACGTATTTTATCATCATCATAATGTTTACTTTTTGTTTTCATCATATTCATCATCATTGATGCCATATCCATAGAATTCTTCTCTATAGTTAGTGGATAATTAGATAAGGCTTCTTCTTCTTTTTCATTTATATAATTAGATACACCATTAGATAAACTAAGTATTAAAGCAATACCAATAATACCTATAGAACCTGCAAAAGCAGTTAAGAAGGTTCTTGCTTTCTTCGTCATTAAGTTATTTAAACTAAGACTCATTGCAGTTAAAAATGACATTGATGTTTTCTTACCAATAGAAGCATCTTTATTATCCTCTTTATCATTATAAGGATTAGAATCATCAGTAATTACGCCATCTTTTAACTTAACTATTCTAGTTGAATACTTATCTGCAAGTTCTGGATTATGAGTTACCATAATAACTAATCTATCCTCTGCTATTTCTTTTAATAAATCCATAATCTGAACACTGGTTTTAGAATCTAAGGCACCAGTTGGTTCATCTGCAAGCAAAATATCCGGATTATTAACTAGCGCTCGTGCAATTGCTACACGTTGCATCTGGCCACCAGACATCTCACTAGGTTTCTTATGAATATGATCTTTAAGCCCTACTTTTTTGAGTGCCTCTATTGCTCTTTTTCTTCTTTCTTTTTTACCTACTCCTGATAAAGTTAATGCAAGTTCTACATTAGATAGTGCTGTTTGATGTGATATTAAATTATAACTTTGAAATACAAAACCTACTTTATGATTACGATAAGTATCCCAGTTTTTATCTTTATACTTCTTAGTACTTATTCCATTTATAATTAAATCACCACTAGTATATCTATCAAGTCCGCCTATTATATTTAACATAGTAGTTTTACCACTACCAGATTGACCTAATATAGATACAAACTCATTATCTCTAAACTTAATACTAACTTTATCAAGTGCCTTTTGTGTTAAACCTACAGTTTTATATACTTTAGTAACATTTTTTAATTCTAACATATTACCACCTATTTTCCTTTCTATCAAGACTATGCAACAAAAACAAAATTATATAATTTATAGCTTATTAATTTCTTTCATAGATAATCCTGTTACTTCAACAATTGTATCAATATCAACATTCTTATTTTTCATTTTTTTAGCCATATCTAACATGTTTTTTTCTGTAACTTCTTTTGTTACCTTATCTGTTACTTCCTTAGTTATCTGTTCTTCGGCTTTTTCTACAGCCGCTTTTACTTCATGACGCAAATCATATACGTACGCCATCTTCATTGCTTTCTCTGCATCATACATATAAACTAGGCTATCATCTTTACTATAATTTCTCACAGTATCACCAATCTCCTTTAATACAGCATCATTACCTGCTATCTTATATAAAGTATTAATATTATCTATTCCAAGTGAACCTATTACTCGTTCAAATTTAGATAACTCATTTGCATCTTTAGTATAACATAGTTTTCTATAATAATCTACATTAATATTAATGATTCTTAACTGTTCTGTATACCTATAAGTTAAATCTTCTTCGTCAAACACACCCATTATAGTTATTGCTTTATCATTCGTATTAACTGTATTAAAATTAATCTGAATAACATTATCAGGCTCTTCTTCGATGTCATCAAATACGTCGTCAAAATATATTACATTATTATCATCATATTCATCTGTATCAATTACTTCACGAGTATCACTATCAGCTTCATTAGTTTCAAGATAATCTTGACCTCCAATAAGTCTACATAAATACTTGAAGTTTCTTTCTTTAGCCCAAATAAAAGATGAATTAACTTCAATATTACATAAACCTTTTCCTTCAACTTCGCACACCAAGTCAACAGCTCTTTTTTTAATCTTTCTAGTAATACCTATTAATTCATTATTAATAATTCTAATTACTTTAACTTCTCTATTAAGAACTGTTGATAAAAGATAGTTAAGTCGTTCTAAATGTTGCTCATCAGCAAACACTTTTTTAAAACTTCTATCAACTAACATAGGCACAACTTCACCATCTTTAAGCTTTCTAGTATAAATACTAACTTTTTTCCTTTTTACTCTTTTTAAATCACTATTATTTTGTTGCATATTATACCTCCATACATATAGGGCTCACTACCCTCTATATATATTATTAGTTATAACTTTCAAATTTCCTTTTTTTTGACAAAAAAAATCAAGAAAAATCAAATTTTCTTGACTATAACAACTATTTGTTATTAAAATCATCTCTAAACATATTCATCTCTACTTTATCATGCTCATAAACTACTTTACTATCCTCTGCAGTCTTCCAATTAGTTTCTACTGATGTACTATTAGTAGTATTACTATTTTCAGACACATCATCATTATCATTATCATTAATAACATTATAATAGATATTTTTATGTATTGGTTTTCTTGTTTCATATACAGGAATACTTTCTTTCTTTTGATGTCTTAACCATTTATCATCTACTTTATTAAGTCTAAATAATAAGAAGATTACAAATGCATACATAATAATAACATATATTAAGAATATTATATAAATTGATTCTGTATTGAAGTTAAGAAGATAATCATAGAAACCATGAAATATAAATGGTATAAAGAATGCTGAGTATCTAGTAAGGACAGAATAAGAATCTTTCTTATTATCTTTACATAGTTTAGACATACCCAAATAATATCCCATTATAATACCAAATGAAGCATGAGCTGGAATTGAAAATATAGCTCTCGATATTGCAACACCAATACCAAAATTACTTATATACATTATATTTTCTATAAAAGCAAACCCCAATGAAATACATACTGCATACATAATCGCATCATATGGATTTTTAAAATACTTATTTTTAAAACACATAATAGTTATTACTATATACTTTGATATCTCTTCTATTACAGCAATTATACCAAAACTAACCAAGAAGAAACCCTTATTACCTAAGTTCTCTGATACTTCTATTTGTGACTTATATATATCATTACCCAAATATTTAGAAATATATCTTACCATTACCCAAGATAATATACCACCTACAAATAGTAATGCTAATATCCATAATGGTTGCTTCTTAACCTCACCCATATTATATATAACTGCAAGTATTATTAATACTGGTATTAATGAAGCAAATATAGCAATTATTAAACTCATCAAATCACCTTTTATTCATTTAGACTACTTGTTAATTTATCACCAATACTTGGAATGTTCAATGTATCATTAGATTTTGCATATGAAGTTGTTCCATTACTTTTTAAATCATCAGTTAAATTAAATGCTTCTGTAACTAAATTATAATTAAATGTATTATCTTTAGATACTGCATAAGTCATCACTGAATAATTTGTATCAGGTGCAGAAAAAATAATATATAGTGCATTAACACCATCGGCGGTAACTTCATATGACAAAACATTTCTTCCATCATAAGCATTTGTTTTTTTATTTGTAAAAAGATATCCTTGTTCTTGGACCGCTGCTTCTATTTCATTTGATTTGCTATATACTAAATCAAATGAGGCAGGTAATACATCAAATTGAAACGCAGATGAATTATTATATACCAAAAGATATCCAGCATCTATTTCATAGTTATATCCAGCTTTTTTAGTATAGATAAAGCCATTATTTTCTATTGTATTTGCACTATCTGTACTAGTTGTAGTTGCAGTATTATTAGATGTATTATTTGAAGTATTACTACTATTATTATTTTCATAATCATTTTCTGTTTTAGAACTATTATTAGTAACTATTAAGTATGCTATGACTGCTGATGCAATCGCTATTACAACAAATATTATTAATACGATCACTAATGTTTTATTACTTTTCTTTTTAGAAACAGCAGTATTCATATTAGGAGTATTAGTTGATACATTATTAACACTACTTACATTTGGAAAAGCAGTAGAATTAGTAACTTGATTATTTAAAGTGCTATTAGGAGTGTTATTAACCATACTATTCACATTAACATTACTAATACCCTGAGCAACATTCATACCATCTACACCTTGATTAGGCATCACAACATTATTATTTGGTACATTATTATAATTCATATTTGTATTATTATTAGATAAATTTACATTAACTTGTCCATCTATTGTATTAGCACCATTAATAGAACTATATTGATTATTCATAGCTATACCACTATTAACAGGTATACTATTTCCTAATTGTTGATTACCCATTTGATTATTTACAGTAGTATCTATATTATTAAAACTGTTTAAATTACTAGATACATTACCCGTAGAAGTTACATTAGTATTATAATTACTGTTATCTACATTTGAAAAAGCAGTATTAATATTATTATATACTTGATTACTGTTTAGTCCAGCACTATTGTTAATGGTTGTATTAGGAGTATTAGTATTGTTCAAACCATTATCAATATTATTAACTGGAGTATTATTAGAAACTAAATTATTAGTATCATTATCTATTTGTGGATTAAAGAAACTATCCACATTAATATTATCAAATTCATTATTTAAATTATTATTAGTATTATTTTCATTATTCATATTATTACCTCTTTCTTATTTCTATTTTAATTTAATTAATTTTGAATAAGATACATTATTATGTGTATCTGTAATTAAGAATACACAGTAATAAATAGCACCATCATCAAACTTAGATAGTTCAAATTTAAACTTACCAGGCTTCTCTTCAAAACCAGTAATAATTCCATCCCCTACAACTATTCCATTTTCTGTAATAGGACCAGTATAATTGCCAGCATCATCAAGTATTTTCCATCCACTAGATATAGAAAATGCAACATTGTCATAATCATTTAAATTTACCGCAACTACATTTGCTTTATCATCATTATTATCATATACTACACTGGCAATATTAGTCTTATTAGTTTTTTTATCATAGAATATAGTCATTACTGCTTTATCATTTTTCCATTCACTTATATCGCCTCTAAAAGATTGTAGTAAAACATTAGTTGTATATTTAATATACTTATCAGTATTCTCTTTTTCAAAAGCAGTTAAATCATTTGTGCCATCATTACTACCTACTATTTGCAATTGTCTATCTTTAATAGAAGCTTTTAATATATTGCCATCTAGTGTAGTAGATATTCCTCTATATACAGGTTTATAGTAACCTGTACCTAAATCTTTATAAACAACATAAGTAGCTTTTGCAAACGTACTAACTTGTTCATCAGTTAACTCTAACTCAAAATCTGCATAAGTATTCTTATCACTAGTCTCTTTAGAATTAATATTATTAAGTGTATAAGTACTCTTATTATAATCACCAGCTTGTATATTATTAAACTTAGTAATAAAGTTCTTATAACTACTTAAACTAGATAAACCATTATATACATTAATAAATCTATTTTTAATTAGAGTTGATCCATTATAAGGAAAATATATACTTATACCACGAGAGTTAGAATCAGTTGCATAATTATAGATAATAGTATTATTTAATTCTCTTAATACTTTATCAGCTTTACTTGGTGATAAATCTTTTAAATTATTAACTAAGTTATATAAATCTACCATATCATAACTTGGTTCTTCAGATGCATATTGATATAGATTAGCTCTAACTTTAGATATTTTATTAAAATTAGTAGTTACATCTATATCATTAAAAAAATCATTCACACTATTATTTAACTTATCAACATTAGATAAATTAACTAAAGAATATGTTGAATAAATAGTATCACTATCAGTTTTAAATGTATTACTCTTTATATCATTAATCTGCTTTTTATAAGCATCAATAAACTTTCTACCAACTTCTTTCGAATTATCTTTAGAATCTATTTCATTAATAAAATTAAGAACACTAGTATAATTTGCACCTAAAGTTTCTTCTTCTGAAGCAACTAAGTAATTTGCATACTTAGATAGTATAGAATTAACTTCTAAAGTTCCATTTAAACATGTTCTAAATATAACTAGTTCTAATTTTTTATTATTAAATGGACTTTTAGATAATGATTCATTCATTTCACTTAGTGATAAATTATCATCATTACTTAATTCATCATACTCACTACCATCAATGGCTCCTCCATGATTCCAAAATATTAAATCATATTCATCAGTCTTAGAATAATCATACGCATAATTTAAGAACTCAGTTAGAGTATCACCATCCCCCATGTTCTTTCTATCCTGCTTCTTAACTTTAGTAAATCCACTACTTGTTAGCTCATAAATAGAAGTTTCATCAGTACTTATATAATTGTTACTCCACTTACTTGTACCACCCGCAATAAGTAATACTCTAGTATTAGAATCTTTATTTTTAATAGATGCTAAATCACTACTAGCAAGACCATTTGTAGACTCTAAATTAGAACCAACCATATAAATCATTACAGTTCTAGATACACCTCTATTTAGTATTACAATCGCACTAACAGTAATAGATGCAATAATTACCATTATCGATACTACAATACCACCTATCAGTATCTTTCTAGTATTTTTCATATACCAACTCCCTACTACCTATCCTGTATTAATTCTAGCAGAAAAGATAAAAAAATACAATATGCGGAACTAGTTATTATAAATAAAAAAGATTTTATGATATACTTATAATACAAGGAGGTGAATTACTAAATGAAAAAAATTACTTTTTCAATTTTGTTTATAGCATTCTGCATAATGATATTAACAGGATGTAATTTTACTAAGAATAAAGAAAAAGAATTATGTAATAAAATTAATGATGATATTACTAATTACAAAAACAAAACTACATCATTTGAAACGATTGCTAATAAAATTAAAACATATTATGATGAAGATTGTGAAAACAATGATAATTCAGATGTATGTACTGGAATGAAATCAATAATTAATCGCTTAAATATTAATTATCAGTTGGAAGATTGCAATACTTATCCCGAAGGGAACTTAAAAGATTTATGTATTTCAAGAAATTCTGCAACACAAGATTTAATCGATAATAAAGATTTATATGATTCATCTACAGTTGATATATTAAGTAGATACTGCCAAAAATAAAACTTTAAAAGAACGATAAAATTATTTAGCATATACATTATATTAAAAATCTAAATTATAAAGATGGATGCAATTGTTAATTAAAAATGGCTACAATTAATTGAATATGTAGCCATTTTTTTAATAATTGTAAAACCAATAATTGGTATATTCATCTTCATAATGATTTTTATATATTCCATCTTCCTCATTAATTTTAACAGTTACTATATCAGGAGTTATAAAATATATAGAACCATTATAACTAAAATAATATCCTACTGTCCAATCATCTTCCTTAATAGTTTTATCTGATAACCATTCCATTTTTAAGCCTTCAACATCTTTGTACTGCATCCTTTTATAATACAAATATTTAATTCCAGATTTATCACTTCTATCTCCATTTACTTCAAATGCAAAATTAGAAGTCATAATTTCTATATTTTCTTCATACACATTAATATATTTGCCATTTTTTATATTATACATTCCTAATTCTTTTTCATTGCTATCATATACTTTAACATTATAATCAATAAAATATTTTCTCTTATCAATTTTTTTTATTTTACGTATTATATTTTTAATATCTTTTTTTGCAGCTTTCTCGCTTGAATATTTAAGTTTCAATAACACTTTTGCAGTACTGCTATATGAATATATATCCATTGAATTTTTTAAGTTTAATTTTTTTATTATATATTCACTATATTTTTCATCAAAATTACAAGTATCCATTTTACTATAAATCCCCAGACAAGAGGCATCGATACAAAAATCATCTATCTCACTTCTACAAGTATACTCAAAATTATATTCTTTATCTAATAAAGTGTACATACCACAATCCTTACAATTTCCTTTTTTTAAGCTTGCATTTCCATATTTATTTTTTGCATATTTTAGAATTTCATCTTTACTTGAGATCTTTATTTTAGACTTATCAGTGCTGCATCCAGTTATGACTAATACAAGCATTAACAATATAATTAAATTGAATAATTTTACTCTATATTTCATTTTTAATCACCCTACTTATTAAACCAATAATTTGTATAGTTCTCAGAATAATGATTTCTATCTATACCATCTTCATTTTCAATAAACACAATATCAGGTATTATAAAATATGTTGTTCCCTTATAATCAAAATAATAAGCAACAGTCCAATCATCTTCTTTAATGCTTTTATCATGTAACCATTCCATCTTTAGTCCTTCAACATCCTTATATTGTACTTTTTTATAATATAAGAACTTTATATCTGATTTATTATTTGTTGTCCCATGTACAACAACCGCAAATGCATAAGTCATTTGTTCTATGTTTTTATCATACATACTTGTATATTTACCATTTTTTATGTTATAAACACCAATTTCTTTGCCAATTTCTTGTTCGTTAGTATCATATATTTCTATATTATAATCACCAAAATAATTTCTTTTATCTATTTTTTTTATTTTATTTATAACATTCTTTATATCTTTTTTAGCAGCATCTTCATTTGAATAATGAAGTGATAATAGTACTTTATCTAAATTAGGATTTGAATAGATTTCCACTATATTGTTTAAATTAATTTTTTGTATAATATAATTTTGATATTTTTCTTCAAAATCACAACTTATTTCTCTTTCATAATATCCACTACAAGAAGCAGCAACACAGACTTCCTTTTTATAACTTGTACATGTATATATAAAATTATATTCATTATCTAATAACGAATAATCAATGCTATCAACACTTTTATTAATGCCTTGAATATGTGCTATTCCATAATTAGATTTAACATAATTCAAAATTTCTTTTTTATTTAATAGTTTTATTTTAGATTTATCCGTCCTACATCCAGTTATGATTAATACAAGTATTAACAATATAATTAAATTGAATAATTTTACTCTATAATTCATTTTTAGACACCTTCTTTGTTTTATTGATACGCTTAAGTATAAACATTAATGCCATACCTACTATTATAACTAATATTCCAACAACAGTAATAATGTTTGATATAATACGCATAGTATTAGGAACCTTAACAATAGTTTTTTGAGGTTCAGAACTATCAACTTTTTCTTTTGCTAAATTATAGTTTTCTTTTTTCCTTTCATCATTTAAATTCTCATCTTTCACATTTGGATTATATATAGAAACATCTAAAGATTCTAAATAACTATAATATCCATAAGTTCCACCATCTTTTTCAAGCAAACTATCATTTGATAGTTTATATTCATTATCAAGTAAATCTACTATTTTAACAGGATTATTTGAATCTGAATTCATAAATATTGCGGATGCTAAGAATGGCCATGTAGAACTTTCGTTAGACGATTTATATTTTCCACCTTTTAATAACACAGAATCTTTACACGTTTCCCGCACAGGATTAGCACATTGAATCAATAAACCGTTCTGCTTTCCATTATATACTCCTCCGCTAATAACATTTGTATTTTTCCCTTCAATTCTAGCACCATTTTTTCCAGAAAATGTTCCACCTTCAATAATTGTATAATTCTCAGAATCAGCACAACTTATCGAATTTGATAACCAAATTCCACCATTTTCTCCCTTATAACTACCGTTTTTAATTTGAATATTTCCACAGCCATTAGAATTTAGCCCATATTCACTGCCCTCAAATACTCCATTTTCTATAATTAGTTCAGAAGAATTTGTACTTAATCCAACACCTATACTATACTGTTTTGCTTCTCTTCCAGTAAATTCTCCATTATTTATTAAAACATTTGACGCTCTCCTAACAATCATTCCAGTGTGTTTTCCATTAAATTTTCCATTATTAATTGTTACTTTTGATTTATCAGAATAGATTGCAGCATCATCAGAGTTAAATATTCCATTATCAATAGTCAAAATACTATTTGTTGCATATATTGCATAATTAGATGATGTACTAACATTTCCATCAGTTTTTGAATCACCAAATACTACATCTGCGCCATCGAGTTTAAAATTAACATTTTCTATTGAATAACCATTTAAATCAAACGATATTTTTTTATTTATAGTAAACTCTATTGATTCATAATTATTTAATATATTACTTTTTAAAGTGCAATTTTCTTGATTGCTTATACATTCTCTTAAACTATCTATATTATTAACATCATATGCATAAACATCTTTCAAAAATCCTAAATTTAATAATATTATTCCAATTATAAAAACTAAATTTTTCTTTTGCATTCTTTACTCCTACCTATCCTGTATATAATTCTAGCAGAAAAGATAAAAAAATACAATATGTGCATACATATAAAAAAATTGGTTAAACCAAGCTTAGAATTTTAACCAATTAAACAAAATACTAAATTAATCATCAAACAAAGAACTATTCCAATAATAAGTGGCAGTATAAATGAGAATATAGTCCATTTAATACTATTAGTTTCTTTTTTTATGGTTAGAATAGTTGTAGAACATGGAAAGTGAAATAATATAAATACTAAAGTACAAAGAGCAGTTTTTATAGTCCAACCATTAGATAAAAGAATTGTTTTCATAGTATTTATACTTGATATATCTACTAAATGACTGTTAGATAGATATCCCATCATCATAATAGGTATTACTATTTCATTAGCAGGAAATCCTAGAATAAACGCAAGTAGTATTATTCCATCCATACCAAGTAATACTCCTACCGGATCTAAGAAGTTACTAAAAATATTTATTAGAGAGTTCCCACCAATACTTATATTTGCACATAACCATATAACTACTCCAGCAGGTATCGCAACTACTACTGCTCTACCTAATACAAATAGTGTTCTATCAAATATTGATCTAATTATTACTTTAATTATGCTAGGTTTTCTATATGGAGGAAGTTCTATTGTAAAGAATGATGGCATTCCTTTTAGGATTGTCTTAGATAATATTTTACTAATAATGAGTGTTGCAAAAACACTAAGAAGTATTAATAAGGTAAGTATTGCAACTGATAATAAAGAATTAAAAATTTTACTTTCAATTACAAAGAACATACTTATTATTGATATCAATGAAGGAAATCTACCATTACATGGTATAAATGAATTAGTAAGAATGGCAATTAATCTTTCTCTTTTAGAATCTATTATTCTTGCATTAGTTACTCCTACTGAATTACATCCAAATCCCATACACATAGTAAGAGCTTGCTTGCCACAGGCATTAGATTTTTCAAAATACCCATCTAGATTAAAGGCAATTCTAGGTAATATTCCAAAGTCTTCAAGTAAAGTAAATAGTGGAAAAAATATAGCCATAGGTGGTAACATTACAGCTACTACCCAAGTTAATACTTGATATACTCCATTAACTAATAAATCAGTTACTATCTTAGGTAGATGTATATTTATTAAGAAATTATTAATTATTGGTTTTAACCATGCAAAGAAATTAAATAACATACTTGATGGATAGTTAGCTCCTACTATTGAAATATATAATATTGCTATTACCATAAGAAGCATTATAGGTATCCCTGTTAATTTATTTGTAAGTATCTTATCTAATTTGCTTACTCTTTCTATTTTATCTTTTTTAACTACAATATCAGTAATATCATGACACTTATCATAAATAGATTTCATAATACTATCAAGTGGTTTAATGTTTGCATCCAATAAATAATTATTAATTAAATAATTATCATTACTAATAATCTTTCTAATTGCTTCAAATCTACTTTTAGCACTAATACTTTTAATACTATCTTCTATCTCTTTAATATACTCTATCTTTAATGTATCTTTACTTTTAAAATTATTGATAATATTAACTAATTCATTAATACCTTTCTTTTTCTTCGCACTTATTAATACAACGGGAATACCTAGTATACCAGATAATTTATCCGTATCAATAGTTATACCTTTTTCCTTTAATTCATCTGCCATATTCAAACATAATACAGCCTTATTTGTAACTTCTAGTGTTTGAATAACTAGATTCAGATTTCTTTCTAACATTGTTGCATCACATATAATAAGAGCGATATCATATTCCTCATTAATTATAAAATCTGATGTTATTTCTTCTTCCTTAGAATGTGGTATTAAAGAGTATGTACCAGGCAAGTCATAGATAGTAAGATTCCTATGTTTACCTACCGCAACACCGACAGTTTTACCTGACCAATTTCCTGTGTGCTGATGAAGGTTGGTAAGTTCATTAAATAGTGTAGATTTACCTACATTAGGATTACCTATTAAAGCTATTTTCTTAGACATATTCCACCTCTATTTTAGCAGCATCAGAATTTCTAAGTGCAATAACAGAATCTTTAATTAAATATGCCTTAATTAGTTTACTAGGACTTATAAGAATTGGTGTAACCACTGAATCTACTACAAAGCCTAAATCATATAATCTCCTTAACTCTTTATTACAAGCATTTACACTTTTTATAATCGCTTTATCATTAATTTTTAAATCAGATAAATGCATAAAAACACCTCTATCATATTGTATGATAAAGGTGTTTTAACGACACATTTTATAGTTAGTTAATTAGTGTCTAATTACCCCTGCATCCTTTAATACATTATAAATACAAGAATAACTTCTTTTGCCATAAAATTCACAAAACTTTTTAACACTAACATGACTTCTTCTATATAAATTAATTATATAATTACGTTCCTCTTCTGTTATGGCATTATGTGGTTTCTTAAAACAATTACCGTGTCTTAAAGAAATTGTACCATCTATTACCTCTTTCTTTAAATGTAGTAAATATTTAGGATGATAACCAGTAACTGCAGCTATCTCCTTATATGATAAAAATGTTTTTCCAGCTAACTTCTTCTCAATTAGATTTACTGCTTCTTTTTTACTATTCATATTAATCTCCTAACTATTTTTTACTGGTAACCCTAAATGTTCATACGCCTTAGAAGTTACCACTCTACCTCTACTTGTTCTTTTAATTAAACCAATCTGTAGTAAATAAGGTTCATAAACATCTTCAATAGTACTTTGCTCTTCACCAATACTAGATGCAATAGCCTCAATACCAACTGGTCCTCCATTAAACTTATCAATGATTGATTTAAGTAAATGATAATCAGTATCATCAAGCCCCAATCTATCTACCCTAAGCTTGTCAAGCGCGATACGAGCAATAGATAAATCTATCTTTCCGTCACCCATTACAAGTGCATAATCACGAACACGCCTAAATAATCTATTACATATTCTTGGTGTGCCACGAGAACGCATAGCAAGTTCTAGTGCAGCATCATCATCTATCCTGCAATCTAGAACCTTACTTGTACGAAGAGCAATCTTCTTAAGCTCATCTTGATTATAATAGTTAAGCTTACAAGTAATACCAAATCTATCACGAAGTGGACTTGTTAAATCTCCTGCACGTGTAGTTGCGCCAACAAGTGTAAATGGTGGTAAATCTATTTTTATGCTTCTAGAAGATGAATCAGCACCAACTATAATATCAAGTGTATAATCTTCCATTGCTGAATATAGAATCTCTTCAATAAATCTTGGTATACGATGTATCTCATCTATAAATAATACATCTCCTTCTTCTAAACTAGAAAGAACCGCAGCTAAATCCCCACTTTTTTCAATTGCAGGACCACTAGTTGTTTTAAGATTAACCCCAAGTTCATTTGCAATTATTCCAGCAAGTGTAGTTTTACCAAGCCCCGGAGGACCATATAATAAAACATGATCAAGTGGCTCATTTCTCATTTTCGCAGCCTTAATAAATATTGATAAGTTTTCTTTATTCTCACTTTGACCTATATACTCTTCTAATGTTTGTGGTCTAATTGTATTATCAAAACTATCTTCTTCTAAGGTATCTGCTGTAACTATTCTACTATCCAAATTATCACTCCCTATTTTAATAATAATTTTAATGCTTCTTTTATTTGTGATTCTAAAGATTTACTATTATCAATCTTAGGTAATACTTTATTTATATCATTAGTCTTATAACCAAGTGCTTTTAATGCTTCAATAAGTTCAGTATTATCTACTCCTGAACTAATACTATTTGAAACTAATTTACCTTTTAAATCTAATATTATTTGTCTAGCTACTTTATCCCCTATTTTAGGAAATTTCTTTAGGTATGCAACATCTTCTTTTTCTATTGCATCTATAATGCTTATGCTTGAACCAGTTGCAAACATAGGCAAGGCCATCTTACAGCCTAGCCCCTTCACACCAATAAGTTTTAAAAACAAATCTTTTTCTTCTTTAGATTTAAAACCATATAAACTAAGTTCATCTTCTTTCACATATTGATAAATATAAACCTTAGTATCTTCAGTCTTAAATGAATATGGTGAAGCTACATATACAATATATCCAATACCATTATTATCTATCACTATATAATTTGCTTCTATATCTGTAATCTTACCTTTTATATACTCATACATTATTAATCACCCTAACTAGTTACCACAAGTGTACCATAAATCGATTCATTTTACAACCATCAATATGGCTTATCAGTATGGCTTATAATATAAAGACACATGTATTACTACATATGTCCTACTCTACTATTTTTTATAAATAAAATGCTTAATTGTATATCCTAAGAATATTGCCATAATAATTACATAAATCCAAATTAAAATATCATATAGTATATCACTAGTATAATTTCCAATAATATTTGGAATACTCTCTGGTAAATACTTTTCAATATATTCAGATATACCTTTTATTTCAATATTAACTACTAAGAAATGAAATATTCTTAAAAATATATCTACAATAGCAACACCCGTAACTACTTTATCCACTCTTCTAAAATAAAATGCTATAACTGCAATAATTGCGATAATAATAATTGCATCCACAATGAACCACCTCTATTTACCACATTAAAAATATATCATAAATTGTAGAAATGTGCAAGAGGGTAAAAAAAATTTGAACAAAATGCTCAAATTAATTATTATTTTTCTAAAGCAGCGACTAATTCTGCCTTTTTCATTGTAGTATATCCTGAGATGTTTTTATTCTTAGCTAAATCTTTTAATTCAGCAACAGTCATTTTAGAATAATCAACCTTTTCTTCCTTAACAGCCTTAGTAGTCTTCTTTGCTTCTACTTTTTTAGTAGTATTTTTAACTTCAATTTTTGGAGCCTTGCCAGTTTTAGCAAGTTCTACTAGGTTTGCAAAAGCCTTCTCATCATTAATTGCAATTTCGCTTAACATCTTTCTATTGATTTCAACACCAGCTTTATTAAGACCATCAATAAATTTAGAATAACTAATACCATTCATACGACATGCAGCATTAATTCTTGTAATCCATAATTTACGCATTTCACGTTTATTTTGTCTTCTATCTCTATATGCATATTTTAATGAATGCATTACTTGTTCTTTAGCTGTTTTATATAATTTATGTTTACTTCCAAAATAACCTTTAGCTTGTTTTAAAACTTTAACTCTTCTATTTTTATGGATATTACTTCCCTTAACTCTCATTTAAATTCCTCCTTCTTAATAATGTACATTCTTTAATCTTTTTGCGTCTCCCTTACTTAGGTAAGATGCCTTTCTACCACTTCTATTAGAAGCAGCATTCTTCTTTCCTGTATTATGTCTAGTTCCAGGATGTCCAATTTTCCCATTTTTTCCAACTACTTTTGCAGTTCCACTATGTTTTTTGATCTTTGGCATATATTCTCCTCCTATTTCTCTTTCTTTGGCATAAGCATCATTGTCATGTTACGGCCATCTAATATTGGTCTTTGTTCAATATCAGCAACATCTTTTAATGCATCAGCAAATTTATAAAGCACATCACGTCCAAGTTCAGTATGAGCCATCTCCCTACCCCTAAATCTGATAGAAGCCTTAACTCTATGACCTTTTTCTAAATACTTACTAGAATTTTTTACTCTAGTATTAAAATCATGAATATCGATTGCAACAGATAATCTGTATTCTTTAATATCTAAATTTGCACTTCTTTGCTTTTTAATATTTTCCTTTGCTTTCTTTTTATTTTCATATTTAAACTTATTATAATCCATTACCTTACATACAGGTGGATTTCCCTTTGGATTAATAAGTACTAAATCGAATCCAGCATAAGATGACAAAGTTAATGCATCCTTAAGTGATTTAACACCTAGTTGTTCTCCATTTGGCCCAATAACCATAACTTCTCTTGCTCTAATCTGTTCATTAATAAACAGGTCTTTTCCTTTGTTTGCGATAACAAACACCTCCAATAATCTTATACCATGAAAAAAGCAGATACATAGTATCCACTTGTAAAACCATAAAACTCACTCTGGCTTTCTACCCATCACCTTAAGCAATCGGGTGGATGTGGATACATCTCTTTCCTTTTTCATTACGCAAGTATTATATATAATTTTTTTATATTTGTCAATAGTTTTTATCTTCTTTTTTTCATTTGGCTTGAAGTGGCTCCTGCAACAGCCCCAGCAACTGCAGCAGATGATTCTTTTGATGTTTCCCCATGTGATCCATTTGTATACATATAATGTTTAGCCATCTCAAGAGCATCTTCCTTGCTAATATCTGGAAATCTTTCTTTAAGATTATCCATATACATCTTAAGTAATTGCATATCAGCTTCAGCTTTAATCCTAGCCTGCTTTAATCTTTCAGCTTCTATCTTAGTTCTATTTTCTTCAGCTTGCAATTCATCTTGCATTTGTTGAACTTTTTCTGATGCTGGCTTAAAGCTTTTACATTCCATACTAACAATTCTAACACCATACTTTTTCTCAAACTCATCTAAAGTCAACTTTAACTCTGCCATATCACATATGAAACCTTCATTTAATTTATCAATATAATCTGGACTTGATAAGTCACTTTTTTGATCTTTTAAAGGATCATATTTTAAATGTGGAATTGCCTTCCAATTACCAGTTTTAGGATCTATATAAGGGTCAGTATACATTCCAACAACTCTTGTTTTCTCAACAACTTCAGTTGTTCCATCACTATTTACAATTTTTTCCTTGTATGTTTCTCTTTTTGGAAAAACTGCTCCCTCAGGTAATATGAATTTCTGATGAATAAGATATGCATATGGATATTTAGTAATAATATCCTTTAAATTAGAATTAAATGTATTAATTAACATGTTGTCTATCTCTTCAGTACTTTTAGCAACCTCTTTAGTATAATACTTAGTCGCATCAGTTACTTTGATGGTTGCTACCATATCCATTCTAATATCCATCTTATTTTTATCTTCTAATTCAACTGGCACAAAATCAATTTGTTTTTCAGATACATCAACCTTTTTTGACTCAAAGATTACTGGAACTAAAACTTGGAAACTTCCATCCGCAACATAATGCTTCTTTTTATTCCAAGATAATCTATACAATAATACCCTTCCTGATTCAATTATTCGCGCAGGATATTTTTTTTCAAACCCATCATTTTTTACACTATTATTAACATTATTTTCAGCCATAAATTCCTCCTTAAAACACTTTAATTTTAACACAACACCATCTATTAGTCAAATTAGTACATACTACTTGTTGGTCTTGCTTTTAAATCTATATCTGATATTATTCCTAATTTATATGCATAATAACCAGCTGATGCAATCATTGCTGCATTATCTGTACAATACTTTATATCTGGCATAGATATATTTACATTATTTTTTTCACACTCTTTAATTAATCTTTCTCTTAATCCTTTATTAGCAGAAACACCTCCTGCAACAATTAAGTTATCAACATTATATTCTTTTAATGCTTTCATTGTTTTTTTAGAAAGTATTTCTACTACTCTATTTTGAAATGAACAAGCAAGATTTTCTTTTACCATATCATTACCTCTCTGCTTTTTGTTATGCACAAGATTTATAACCGCACTCTTAATACCACTAAAGCTAAAATTATAAGTGTCATCATCAAGTGGTAGAGGTAATTCATAAGTATCTTTTCCTATATGAGCAAGTCTATCTACTTCGGGACCTCCAGGGTAAGCAACATTAATTACACGCGCTACCTTATCATATGCCTCACCTACTGCATCATCTAGTGTACCACCAATTTTCTTAAATGAATAATCTTTATCCATATATACAAGTTCAGTATGCCCACCTGATACAACCAATGATATTAAAGGAAATTCTAATCTATGCCTTAAATTATTCGCATAAATATGTCCAATTATATGATGTACAGGAACTAACGGTTTATTATAAATATAAGATAAAGTTGATGCAAACGTTACACCTACAAGTAAACATCCAATTAATCCTGGCGCATAAGTAACAGCTATTGCATCTATATCGTCCATAGTCATGCCAGCTTTTTTTAAACATTCTTCTAAAACTAATGTAATTGATTCAATATGCATACGACTTGCAATTTCAGGTACTACTCCACCAAACTTAGCATGAGTATCCATTTGTGATAAAACAACTGTCGCAATCTCATCAACACCATTTTTTACTATTGAAACACTTGTTTCATCACAACTAGTTTCAATTCCTAATATATAAGTATCATTCATTATTATCAAACTTCCTTATCATAAATATTGCATCATTATCTTTATAATAATTTTCTCTTCTAGATACCATTTCAAATTTATATTTCTTATATAGATTAAGCGCAGAAGTATTACTCTCATTAACTTCCAAAGTAATATTCGAAATATTATTATTCTTTGCATAAATAATTAAATATTCCATTAACTTACTAGCAATACCTAATCTTCTATAATTATCATCAACTATAATATAATCTAGTTCTATTCTTCCATATATTTCTTCAAATACAATAACACCTAAAGCTCCATTTTCTTCATAGACTAAACATTTATAAAACGGATTACTATTTAAATCAATATTACTATCAAAAGATGATAAAAGCCCATTTACACTTTCATAATCACTATCTTTATATAATCTAATCATTAAGCTTTTCCTCAGCCTCAGTCTTCTTTAAATAATTAGGAACTAATTCGTGAGGGTTAATTGCACTATCATTTAAATGTTTATTAATTAATTTAATAATATCAACACTTGATATATTAGAATTATATGTACCATCATAACTAACAACCATAGTATCATCTGTAATATCAAGAGATTCATAACTTACTAATTTTTCAGTATCTAAGTTATTTAGATCTGAATCATATAATCCAGCAAACACATTACCTCTTCTAGCATCTATAATAGGTATTATCCTCTTATAAGTAGTGTCGATACTAGCTAAATATTCTAAAGTAGATATAGGATATACGGGAATATTTAAACTCCAAGAAATAGTCTTAGCTACCGTAATACCGACTCTAACCCCAGTAAAAGAGCCAGGCCCCACTGTCACAAGTATTTTATCAATATCTTTAACTTTAAAACCTACTTCATTAAATGATTCTCTAATTAAAGGCATAATACTATTAGCCATATCTTTTAATGTATGATATGATTTACTAACTAAAACATTATTATCTTTAATAATATAAATATTTACATAACTACTTGATGTATCTATAAATAAATACTTCATTTATAACACCTACTTTTATACAACTGCTTCACATAACTCTTCATACTTTTTTCCATGTGGAATAAGATGAATAGCTCTTTTATTCTCTCCTAAAGATTTAATCTTAATATCTAATCTTTCATCAGGTAGAATATCCTTAATAGTTGATGCCCATTCAATAATAACAATACCTCCAGCATTAAAATATTCTTCAATACCTACTCCATCTGTATTACCATCTAACCTATAAACATCCATATGATATAATGGCATATCTCCTTCATACTCTTTAATAATTGTAAAGGTTGGAGATGTAACTGCATCTGTTACTTCCATAGCTTGCGCAAAAGACTTAGTAAAAACTGTCTTTCCACTACCAAGTTCACCATCTAAACATATAACCATATTAGGAAACTTCTCTGATTCAATATTTTGAGCTAACTCCATTGTATCTAATTCGCTATGCGAAACAACTTTAAAATCCATAATAATCACCAAGTCCATTATATATTTTTTTATATGTAATTACAAGTCATTAACTTGCAAAAAATTGCAAAAAAAAATATTGGCAACTTGCTATTTTCGCGTAAACTATCTTCGCCGTTAAAGTGCTTAACTTCTGTGTTCGGTATGGGAACAGGTGTATCCACTTTGCTATCGTCACCAATAAAATTAATAGAGAAATAATTCTCTGAAAACATGATAATGTGTAATCTATCAAATTTAGAATAAATTAATAGGATTAAATCCTCGATCTATTAGTACTAGTCAGCTCAACATGTTGCCATGCTTCCACCTCTAGCCTATCAACCTTGTAGTCTTCAAGGGATCTTAATTCATAAAGAAAGGGAAAACTCATCTTGAAGTTGGCTTCCCGCTTAGATGCTTTCAGCGGTTATCCATTCCATACATAGCTACTCTGCACTGCCACTGGCGTGACAACAGATACACCAGAGGTATGTCCGTTCCGGTCCTCTCGTACTAGGAACAGCTCTCCTCAATTTTCCTACGCCCACGACGGATAGGGACCGAACTGTCTCACGA
>CAMVPJ010000007.1 GCA_947169395.1 uncultured Caryophanales bacterium | reverse complement strand
AGTTTCAAATTTCCTTCTTTTTCCTACAATTTTCTCCAAAAAAATATAAATTTCTTATAAAATATAACTTAGTGTTAATGAATATAAAACAAAAAAAGATAAGCATTTTACTTACCTTAAATAATTACCCATATAAGAACTCTCCTGTACCTTGATTATAGTAGCACTCCTTACTCACTTTATCAAATAAACACGGTCTACTAGTTGAATCTATTACAGGGATGTAATCACGTACTAGAGTGTCATTATCATAGATTTTAGTATAATATAAGTTAGCAAATGATGGAAATATAGAACCTCCTTCAGAAAACAAAGTAAAACTTTTAGTGGGTGTTGCATAACCTTGCTGCGCTATAATGTTACCATCCTCAAATGCCTTTACATTTCCGTTTTTATATTCTAATATAAAAGAATTCTTTTCATTATAAGCACCATCAATTTCGATTTCATCAAGTCTAATTTTCCCGTTGTCAGACAATCCAAACCATCCAGTTGTAGAGCTGTGACAATTAACAAGAACCTCAGATTTGCCAGAAATTTTATTAAAATTAAATGAAATTTCTATTTTTGAATTTGTTGATAAAATCCCCGTATCAATATACTGCGTCCCTGCACTTTCTAAATATTCAACAAAATCATATCTATTACCTGAGTTATCATAAACATAATTAGGAACTTAAGCATCAAAATTAACCGTAATAGTCACACACTCACCATTATTAAACTCAGCAATTATTCTATAATTATCACTTTTATTATCTATTTTTTTAATCATGTTTTTTAATGTCTTAGATAAGCTTGATGTATCTACATTATTTATATCTGCTTTAGTTAATACTAATGTTTTAATGCCTAAATTACTAAGCAAATCTACTTGATTATCAAAGTATTCAATATTAGTATAAGTATCATCATTTTTATCCATAATAATTATACCATCATCATTAATTTTACTTGCGATATTAATAATAGATTCACTATCTAGTGAGTTAACATACTCCTTAATACTATCTAATTTATATAAATCATCTACATCATTATAAGCGAATGACTCATCATACTTACTCTCTACTTTATTAAACTGAATAAATACATACATTAATATAGTTGCGATAATAGTAGATACAATTAATGTCTCTACTAAAGCAAAAGCCTTAGAATTTTTCATAATTATCATTTCCTTCTTGCATTATTGATATTTATATTATATAATATATTTAGGCTAAAATCTAGTGGTTAGAATAAAAAGGTGATAAAATGTTAAAAGTATTTGATTTTGAAAAGACACCAATTGTGGACATAGTAAATGAGATCTTAGTAGATGCATCGTCTCGTGGTGCATCTGATATACACTTTGATCCTAAGGATAATCTACTTCAGATTAGAATTAGAATTGATGGAGAATTAGTTGATTATGCAACTGTACCAGAAGAATATATTAAAAACTTAATTACTAGAATTAAGATTATATCTGGTATGAATATTACTGAATCTAGACTTCCACAAGATGGTGCGATTAAAGGTGTTGTTAAAGATATTGAACTAGACTTACGTGTTTCTTCTATTAATACTAATAAGGGTGAAAAAATAGTTATACGTATACTTGACTATACACTGAGTTTAAATGGTATTGAAAAATTAGGATTTACTGATTATAACTATAAGAAAGTATTAGAGATGATTAGTAAACCTAATGGAATAATACTAGTAACTGGTGCGACTGGTACAGGTAAAACTACTACTGTATATTCAATGTTACAAAGACTAAGTAATGATACCACTAATATTATGTCTATTGAAGATCCAGTTGAGATGGATTTAGATAATGTAAACCAAATCCAAGTTAATGCTGATATTGGGTTAACATTCGCAACTGCTTTGCGTTCTATCTTAAGACAAGACCCCAATATAATAATGATAGGAGAAATTCGTGATAGCGAAACTGCTACAATTGCAATAAGAGCATCAGTAACAGGACACCTAGTATTATCTACACTTCATACTAATGACTCACTATCTACCATTGAACGTCTTCTTGATATGGATGTAGAAAAATACTTATTAGCTGAAGCACTTGAAGGAATAATTTCACAAAAACTAGCTAGAAGATTATGTCCACATTGTAAGAAGTTAAGAAAAACTACTACATATGAGAAAGAATTAATTAAGAAAACTCTTGATAAGAATGTAGATGAAATATATGAAGCAGTTGGTTGTGAACACTGTAATCATGGATATAAAGGTAGAATTGCTTTCCAAGAAGTACTTACAATTGATCAAAAAATACAAGATGCACTTAGTATGAATATAAGAAAAGATAAATTAAGAAATCTTGTATATAATGATTCAGTTATTACCCTACTTCAAGATGGTATGATTAAGGTATTAAGAGGAGATACTACAATCGAAGAGTTATTAAGACTTGTTGAATTTGATGATGATTCTATTGTTAAATTTAATTTACCTAAGGATATTCTTGATAATGAACTTACTAAAGTAATAGATTATCAAGATGATGTAAATGAAATAAGTAATAATGATACCCAAGATAATGATACTGATGAAGGGGTAATTGAAGATGAAATTATTGTTCCAGAGACAAGTGATGTTGTAATTGATTCTATTGATGATAATGATATAGAAGATGATAATATAGATGTTGACAACACAGATATAGATAATATGGATTCTTTAGATAATGATGAAGAATTTATCGATAAGATTGATGAGGTTATTACTGAAAAAGAAGAAAAGAAAAAATCTAGACTATTTGGAAGAAAGAAAGATAAGAAGAAAAAAGATGAAGTAAATAAGGAAGAATCTGAAGAGATTATTGATGAAAGCACAATAAATGAAATTGTTGAAGATAATACTACTGAGATTAGTGAAGTAACTGAAGATACTGAATCTGAATTAGACAATATGGAATCGTTAGATAACGATGAAGATTTTACTGATAAGATTGATGAGGTTATTACTGAAGAAAGCAATAATGATAGTGTCGAAACTGATGATGAGATTACTACTAACGAAATAAATCAAGATAACTCTGAAATAAATGAAGAAATTAAGAAGAATTCTAAGAAGAAAAAGAAAGATAGAAAAAAGAAGAACAGTAAAAATAAGCAAGATAATAGCGAAAATTCAAATGAAGATACAGTTATCAATGAAGTAATTATAGAAGATAATGTTGATTTAGTTAATGAAACAATTAAAGAAGACAATTCTGATTTTGAAACAAATAATGAGACTACGGAATCTTTAGATAATGATCAAGAATTTACTGATAAGATTGATGAAGTTATTACTGAGAAAAATAACAATGATAGTGTCGAAACTGACGATGAAAAAATAGATACTAATAATGATGATGAGGTTATTACTGATGAGATAAATCAAGATAACTCTGAAGCAAATGAAAAAATTAAGAAGAATTCTAAGAAGAAAAAGAAAGATAGAAAAAAGAAGAAGAAAAATAGTAAAGAAACTAATGATGAGATAAATATTGATAATGAATCATCTAATACTAGTATTTCTGATACATTAAATGAAGATATAAATAAAAATAGCGAAAAGGTTGATAATGTAGATAATATTATTAATGATGATAGTACTTTTATTACTAAGATTGAAAACTTGGTAAAAGGTAATCGAAATTATAAAGATGAAGATGTTGATATTATTGATGAAATTAGTGAAGATAATGATTCTAATATAGAAGAATTAGTATCTAATGAAAAAATTCAAGATAAAATTACTGATAATGATATTGCTGAACTTGAAGAAGCTATTGAATCTATAAAGACTAATGATAAAGAAATAGTAGAAGATCAAATTTCTAATGATGAAAATGTTGAAAATACTATTAAAATATCTATAAACAATGATGAAACTACTAATGATGAAATAAATGTATCTGAAGTTAAAACTATTAATATGGTTGAAAAAGATGATAATGAAATGGATATTCTTGATTATAATACAAACTTTATTGATAAAATATATGATAGTATTAATAATGAAAAAAGAGTGATTGAAAAAGATAATATTGATTATGAAAAGATTGAAAGATTAGAAGATATTCAAGATGAAATTGGTAGTAGAGTTTCAAGAATGCTAAATAAAAAAAGATATAGAAAAATAAAGAAGGGCGAATAATCCTTCTTTTACTTTAGTATTCCTTTTAAAAAAATAAATCTAATTTTCATATCATTTAACTTTTATAGAATAAAAAAGAAAGAGTGATTGCTATTTCTTTACATAATAATGTCCAATGTTTAATTTTTTTTCACTATCAATTCTATCATAATCAAAACAATTACCAAGAATTTGAATCTCATCAATAATGCTTCCAGATAATGAATCAACATAACTTCTTATAGCAAGCCCTTTTCTTTTTAATAATTTTGATACGTTATTATAATATCTAAGTAATACTAATTCATTATAAAAATCAAAGTCAAAAAACCAATCAGGTATATTCGATAAATACACTATATCATATTTCTTATGTAACTTTATCTTGCTTGATTTTATATCAAAATTATAAAACTTTATTTTAGAACTATCTAATTTATTTTTAAGTATAGTCAAATCTTCTATCCCATTTTCACAATTATAATGATCATATTCTAATAAACTATTAAATTTATAATCTTTATCAAAGAAATAATTCCAAAACTTAATTACATTAATTTCATCTATATTATTAGTAACTATCATATTTCTTAATTTAATCCAATATTCATAATTAAAGTCATTAGGATAAAATTCATTCATATATTTAATTAACCATATGCGCAAATAATAATAGTAAATGGATAATCTATTTATATCGAATACATCAACACTTTTAGCGCCCCTATTTAAAAAGTGAAATGCTTGATCACCTGAACCAAGCACCGTTAATACTTTCTTATTTTTTATATCAAAATTAGATAAAATATCACTTACATATTCATTAGATTTAAAATAAATTTTACCATAATACTTATTTCTATTTTTTAATGAAATAACATCATCTATTTTTTTTAAATCATTTTCTAAATTAATTTTATACATATAATTATTTCAACATTCCTTTTAAGAATTGTCCTGTATAACTATTACTTACCTTACTTACTTCTTCTGGAGTACCTTCGGCAATTATAGTACCCCCGCCTACTCCACCTTCAGGACCTAAATCTATAATATGATCTGCTACTTTAATTACATCTAGGTTGTGTTCAATAATTAATACTGTATCTCCATTATCTACTATTCTATTTAAAATAACTAGTAGTTTCTTTATATCATGAATATGTAACCCTGTAGTAGGTTCATCTAGTATAAATAATGATTTACCAGTAGGTTTCTTTTGTAACTCTTTAGCAAGTTTTACTCTGGCTGCTTCTCCACCTGATAAGGTAGGAGCGCTTTGTCCAAGTTTTACATAAGATAGTCCTACATCCATTAATACCTGTAATTTATTTTTTACTTTAGGTATATTTTTAAAGAATTCTAAAGCTTCTTCTACAGTCATTTCAAGTACATCATAGATACTTTTATCTTTGTATTTAATTTGTAAAGTTTCAGAGTTATAACGAGTACCACCACAAACACTACATGGAACATAAACATCTGGTAAGAAGTGCATTTCTATCTTTTTAACACCATCGCCCCAGCATGCTTCACATCTTCCACCTTTTACATTAAATGAGAATCTACTCTTATCATAACCTCTAGCTTTAGCTTCTTTAGTATTAGTAAATACCTCTCTAATATCATCAAATACTCCTACATAAGTTGCAGGATTGCTTCTTGGAGTTCTACCTATTGGTTCCTGAGTAATATCTATTACCTTATCAATATACTCTAACCCTTTCACACTCTTATATTTACCAGGACGCTCTTTAACTTTATATAAGTTATTACGTACTATTTTATAAAGTATTTCATTAACTAATGTAGATTTACCTGAACCAGATACACCTGTTACACATACCATCTTACCTAGTGGTATCTTTACATTAACGCGTTTTAAGTTATTCTCTTCTGCTCCTTTAATCTCTAAATACTTCTTATTACCTTTTCTTCTTGTTTTTGGTACTTCTATTTTTAACTCTCCTGTTAAATACTTACCAGTTAAACTATCTTTATTAGCCATTACTTCACTAGGAGTACCTGCTGCAACCACTCTACCACCATTAACTCCAGCAAGAGGACCAATATCTACTAAATAATCTGCTGCAAGCATTGTATCAGTATCATGTTCTACTACTACTAAAGTATTACCTAAATCACGCATATCAAGTAAAGATTTAATTAATCTATTATTATCTCTTTGATGTAGTCCAATACTAGGTTCATCAAGCACATATAGTACACCAGTAAGTCTAGAACCTATTTGAGTAGCAAGTCTAATTCTACTAGCCTCACCACCTGATAAAGTACCAGCTTTTCTATTTAAAGTTAAATACTCTAATCCTACATTTACTAAGAAAGTTAATCTAGAAATTATTTCTTTAAGTATTAAATCAGCAATCTCTACTTGTTCTTTATTTAGTTTTAATTTAGATAAGAATTCTTTTAAATCTCCTATAGATAAACATGTAACTTCATAGATATTTTTACCATTAATAAGTACTGTTAAAACTGAATCATCAAGACGAGCTCCCTTACAGGTAGGGCACTCCATATCTACCATAAACTGTCCTATCCAATCTCTAATCCAACCACTCTTAGTTTCTATATATCTACGCTCTAAATTATTAATAATACCTTCATAATAATCTCTAGTAGTACGAGTATTACCACTTCCTGATACATAATTAAATTCCATAATATCAGGTGATCCATATAATATGATATCTAATTTTTCTCTTGGTATATCTTTAATAGGCATATTAAGATCTATATCATAATATTTTGATACTGCATTTACTTGTGTATATAAAGTATTATTATCCATATTAAGTACAGTAATACCTTTTTCATTAATACTCAAATTTCTATCTGGGATAATTAAATCTTCTGATAATTTTTGCTTAATACCTAGACCATTACAAGTTTTACAAGCTCCATATGGCGCATTAAACGAAAACATTCTAGGTTCAATTTCTGGTAGTGAGAAATCACACATAGGACATGCATACTTCTCACTCATAATAATCTCTTTATCCCCTATTACATCAATAACTACTTTGCCATGCGCAAGTTTAGAAGCTAACTCAATTGCTTCATATAGTCTACTATGAATTTCCTCTTTTATTTTTAATCTATCTACAATAACATCAATATCATGTTTTTTAGTTTTAGATAGTTCTATAGTCTCAGATAAATCATAGTCAATACCATCTATCCTAACTCTAATATAACCATCTTTAACAAGACTAGCAAGTAAGTCTTTATGTGTACCTTTTTCACCATGAATAATAGGCGCAAGAACTCTAATCTTAGTACCCTCTTCTAATTTTTCTATTTGCTTAGTCATCTCTTCAATACTTTGTGATGATATAGGTATATTGTGATTAGGACAATGTGGCACACCAATTCTAGCAAATAACAATCTTAAATAATCATATATTTCTGTAACAGTACCTACTGTACTTCTAGGATTATTATTAGTAGTTTTTTGATCAATTGAAATACTTGGTGATAATCCTTCTATACTATCTACTTTAGGCTTATCAGTACCACCTAAAAACTGTCTTGCATAAGCAGAAAGAGAATCTATATATCTTCTTTTACCTTCTGCATATATCGTATCAAAAGCAAGACTACTCTTACCACTTCCTGATACTCCTGTCATTACTATTAATTTATCTTTAGGAAGCTCTAGATTAACATTTTTTAAGTTATTCTCACGAGCTCCTTTTATTATTATTTTATCCATAATACCCTCCAACACTAATCTCTCGGGTAATATTATAGCAAAGAAACAATAAGATGTAAATCGAACAAAAAGAAAAAATAAAGAATTACTCAACTGTTACTGATTTAGCTAAGTTTCTTGGTTTATCTATGTCACAACCTTTTATCTTTGCAACTTCATATGCAATTAATTGCATAGGTATCATAGTTATAAATGGTGTTAATAAATCATTTTCTTTTATATCTACTTTATAAGTATAAAATTCTTTATTATCATTAGTTATAGCTACTACCTTAGTATTTCTTGATAATACTTCTTTTAAATTACTTATTGTCTTATCTTTAATACTATCATTTGTAACTACTGATATTACTAATGTATTTTCATCCATTAAAGATATTGTACCATGTTTTAATTCTCCAGCTGGATATGCTTCACTATGAATATAAGATATTTCTTTTAATTTTAAACTACCTTCCATTGCTAGATAATAATCTATTTCTCTACCTAGGTAGAAGATATGGTTATACTTAGAAATAATATTCGCAATTTCTTTATAATCATTATTTATATAATTAATAAGTATATTTGGTATATTATATAATTTGTTTATAATACTACTTGCTTGTTTAACATTTAAGGCAAGTAATAAAAGTATTAAAGATTGTGCCATATATGCTTTAGTAGTTGCAACAGATACTTCTATTCCTGCATCAGTATATATTACATACTTTGCCTCTCTTGCAATAGAAGATTTATATACATTTACTATGCCAAGTGTATCAATTCCATTCTCATTTGCAAGCTTTAATGCTGCAAGAGTATCTGCTGTTTCACCTGATTGTGATATTACTACTACAAGTGTATTTTTATTATAAAAATGCTTAGAATACCTGTATTCTGATGCATAATATACACTTGTTTTAATACCTGCAATCAATTCTATATAATGTTTTCCTATATAACCTGCATGCGTTGCAGAACCACATGCTACAATTTCAATTTCATCATAATTACTAATATCAAAAAGATTAACTACTTTATTATCTTTAATATATTTATTAAGAATATTTTTAAATATACTAGGTTCTTCATTAATTTCTTTCAACATAAAATGTTCATACCCATTATTACTAACACTACTACCCTCTATTTCATATGTATATAATTCTTTATCTATTTTATTTAAGTCTTTATCGTAGAATTCTAATGAATTTAATGAAGATACAACTATATCATAATCATCAAGTAAATAGTACTTATTAGTAAAATTAAGTATTGCAGGGATATCACTTGCAAGCATAACTTCAGTATCTTTAATACCAACTATTAATGGACTATCTTTTTTAATTGCATATATCGTATCAGGATAATCACTATTAATAATGCATAAAGCATAGCTTCCCTTTAATATATCAATAATCCTACTTAACACTACTTTCATATCACTATACTCTTTATATAATTCATTTATTAAAAGAGCAATAATCTCACTATCAGTATCACTTACTGTAGTATAATTATAACTATTCCTTATACTTTCATAATTTTCAATAATACCATTATGAACTAAAGTAATCTTACCTACTTGATGAGGATGAGAATTAGTTTTACTAGGTTCTCCATGAGTAGCCCACCTAGTATGCGCAATGGCGATAGAAGTATCTTCTTCATAATCAAGCAATTTATCAAGTTCTTTTATTTTTCCTACTTCTTTTTTTATAATTATATCATTATCTTTTATATAAGCAATACCAGCTGAATCATAGCCTCTATACTCTAAATTTTTTAAACCTGCCATCGTTCTTCTTATGGCATTATTACCAATAAAACCTGTTATTCCACACATGTTAAACCCTCCTAATTTTATAACATAAAAATTATAACACACAATAAAAGAATTACAAAATTATAATGTAATTCTCTTTTCTAAATTTGTATCTTCTGTATATAATTTATTATTTAAAAGTCTCCTTAAACCACTAGAAATATTCTTAGTTGTTACTGGCGCACCTATATATTTTAAATAAGCTATAACATATATCTTATCATCACGACTAGCCTCTACCATTTTCTCATTTCCAGCAGCATCTACTACTTTAAACGTGAAACTAGTATTGTATATATATCTTAATCCTTTTTCATTCAAACTATCTACTTTAGGATTAGCTGCAATAAATTTATTAAACATAATACTTGCATCAATATCTGTTTTTTGTAAATATCTTTTTATTTCTTTGTAAGGAATATTAGTAATTGTATAATAGTCTATTTCTGAAAATGAATCATTATTCATAAGAGCATTTTTTACAATAAGCGCAGCTTTTTCAATTCTTAATTTTCTATAAGTTATAAATCTTTCATAAACGTCTGGACAATACTTACTTATATAATCTTGAATTCTTTTATACTCTTTCTTTAATAGTTCATTCTGATTAAAATATGAGTCTATATCTACATTACTATCTAAAAATTCAGTAATAATTCTACCTAATTCTAAACCAAGTTGTTCTTTTTTATCAACTCTCTTACTAAGAACAACATCTTCATAACTCTCAGAATAACCTTTTAATATAGTATTAAGCTTATCTATATATTCTGGCTTTATAGCCTTTTGTGTACTACTACCATTTATACTATCTTTAACAATATAAGGTGTATATCCATAATTAAATTTCATAATGCGATACTTTTCATCAGTAGAACAATCTAAGTCTAAAATATTCATAACTGTGTGTAGTTTACGAGTATATTCAGTTTTATCATATAATCCTAAACCTTTATGAACTTTTAATCCATCTTTAACAAAGTTAACATATATTTTATTAATTATAGCTACATCCTCCGCACTAAATAATTTTAATATATTTTTATTAGTAAAAATATTATCTATATCTATTCCTAATTTCTTTTGTCTTAATAAAATTCTTTCAATATATTCATCATTCATATACTTATATACTGAGATTAAGTATTTAATCATTGCATATTCATATTTTAAAGAATTATCTATATTAAAGTTGGCATGTTTAAATATATTAGCAACTTCACGAAGTGGTGCGATTTCAACTCTATCATAGGAAAAACCTTTTTCTATATCAATCTTAGCTTCATAATCAAAATAATCATCGTAATCACACTTTAATGAATTCATTACATAACCAAAACTACCATCATTATAATTTCTTACTAATAATTTATTCTTTTGTTTTATAAAATACTTATTAGCTTTTCTTTTTATTTCTTTAATCTCAGAATCAGTAAAATACTCTTTTACATAATCATTATCATACTCCTGCATATATGCAATGGTAAGAATATCAATGTCATCATTAAGAAGTTTCTTTAATTCATCAATTACAGTCCATACATACAATATATCTCTTAAAGTTTTTAAAGTAAAAACATCTATGTCTATATTATCTTCGTTTAAATATTTTAAAAATCCTTCTCTATTTGTAAAGATTCCTCTAAGCATTTGAATGCACTTCTTATACTCTTTACTATTATAAGCCATAATTACTTGTTTTCTTGTTAATTTACTAAAAAATATACTATTCATAAAAACCCTCCAAATCAATTAACACAGGATAGTGATCACTAAATGATACTACCTTATCTTTTACTTTTTCTACACTTTTTACTTTAAAACTATTTGATATAAATATATGGTCTATTGGTAAATTCCTTTTTGACTTTTTAAATGTTCTTCCTTTAATTTCTAAATGATTAATACCAAGATTACTTAATCTATTTATAAAATCATTCATTATATTACTCTTAATATTCATATTAAAATCTCCAAGTAATATAATAGGTGTTTTAATTCGTTTTATTTTTTTATATAAGTATTTAAGTTGTCTATTCTTACTTATCTTATTATAAGCAGATAGATGTACATTAATAATAGTTATTACTTTACTACCTACTTTATACTCTACTAAAGTAGCAACTCTAGGTAATATATCAGGTAAACTAGGTAGTTTATAGCACCTACATCTTAACGCCTCCACTTTAGTATATATATTAGCAGACTCATTAAACCTTTTTAATTTCTCTATCCTCTTTGTAAATATATTATCACCAAACCTAGGTTTACCATATACATAATACGTATTTAAGGCATTAGTTAAATTATCTCTATATATCTCAATTACCTCTTGTAAAGCAATAATATCAATATCATTACTTTTAATATAATCAGATAAATTCTTAATAGTATCAATCCCTTTATATATACCATTATAATTTTTTATTCCATATCTATTTCTTACATTAAATGTTAGTATCTTCAATCTAATCCAACTTTCTACTTTCTCTAATCCAATTTATCCCTATTTTATAATAATCATCTTTTAAGTTAATCTTTTTATAATGATATATATACATATAATCATCAATTATTTTAATTCTAAATAGATTATTAAATCTATCTTTTAAATAGTCACCATCTAATTTGTATTTTGCAACCATTACCTCAGGATAAGAACTTACTATTACTTCTAAGTTAGGATGTTTATTATACCTTTTATGATAACTATCTACAATATCTTTAATATCATTATAATCTAGTTCATAAGATAAAGTAATCTTATCTACTCCTAAACCATGTAGGAAAGCTACAGTATAACTATTTACTACATTCATTCCAAAATCAGTAACAACGTTATTATATTTATTAATACTACCAAGTTCACTAACTAAAACTCTTTTATTAATATCCTTATGATTAATAACTACTCTTGCTAATCTTAAAGTAGTATTACTAATATCATTCATACTATATACTTCATCATATCCTGATATATATTTGTCAGTAAGCACTGACTTCTTACTAACTTTATCATAATTTTTAAGATTAACCCCGTAATCGCCAACTACTATATCACAAATTTTTAATCTTTTCAAATTAAGTTTATCTACTAAATCTCTTTTTAATCTGTTAATAACCCCACCAGGTATAAATATATTATCTGAAGCACTTACATTAATACTACCTACACTATATATAGTATCATTTAATCTACTAACTCTAGTTATTATATCTTCTTTAGTAGTAGGACTATTAATACTTTCAGTAATAATATAATCACTAACTCCTTCTACACTATAATCTTTATATTTAAGTCTTATCTTAAGCGGTTTATTAATAATAGCACAAACACTTATATCAAGCGGTAACTTCTTACTAATCTTAATACTTTCTCCAATTCTTTTTAACTGCTTGTAATCAGTAGTCTTTACAACTTTACTTAGACTATTAATTTTATACTTAATCTTAACAATATCACCACTATGTGCAGTCTTTACTTTATTATTATTAATAAACATATCAGTAACAGTAAAACCTATATCATCATCTACTATTCTAATACCATCTTGAATGTTTAAAGTATCACTTAATTTAAGGTAAAAACAATTATTCTTAATACTAATTACCTTACCTATTTCTATACCTTGATGATTAGGTCTAACCTTATTAATAAAATTATTATTATCTTCATTAAATAAGAACCCTTTAGTAAATTCTCTATTAAATATCTTCTTTAATTCTATAATATCAGACTCACTAATATCTATCTTACCTGTATTAATATAAGAATCAATTGCCCTACGATATAATGAAACTGCAGTATATACATATTCAGGTCTTTTCATTCTACCTTCTATTTTCAAAGATGTAACACCAATATCAATTAGTTTATCAATATTATTAACCGTAAATAAATCCTTAGTACTAAGTAAATATCCAGAATCTACATTCTTACTATCTTTTACAAGATCATACTTCATTCTGCAACACTGTGCACATGACCCTCTATTACCACTTCTACCGCCAATTAAGCTACTCATTAAGCAACATCCAGAAAAACTTACACATAAAGCTCCCTGAATAAATATCTCTAACTCAATATTACTATTCTTCTTAATATGACTAATATCATTAATACTTAACTCACGAGATAATACCGCTCTTTTAATACCAAGACCCTCAAGTAACTTCACACTTTCTAGCGAATGAATATTCATTTGTGTTGAAGCATGTATTTCTAAGTTAGGAAACTTCTGTCTTACTAAATCCATAGCCCCTAAATCTTGCATAATAACTGCATCTACCCCACTACGATAGAGAAACTCTACATACTTAATAAAATCATCCATCTCACGTTCATAAATTAAAGTATTAACAGTAACATATACTCTAACATCATATAAATGACAATAATTAATAGCTTCAACTAACTCTTCATCATCAAAATTAGCCGCAAAAGCACGAGCCCCATACTTCTTACCACTTAAATATACCGCATCAGCACCCGCACTAACAGCAGCATAAAGGCTCTCCATACTACCAGCAGGAGCAAGTAATTCTATTTTATTCATATCACACCACACCTCAAGCGCCTATATTATACTATTAAATTGCTTATTTGTAAAATATACATAATTAAAAAAATCATCCTAGATACTTCATCTAAGATGATTTTACACATTCACATTAGTTTTAATTATGGATTAAAGTACAGATTTAGGTAATACTATAACAGGACGGACAACACCTTTAGCGCCAAAATTATCTGAGTGCATAGGGCCACCTTCACCAAGTTGTCCATTATACTTTATAATCCACACATTCTCCGAACTACTTTGTGTCATTGCCCAATACCAATAATTACTATTATACATCCATGTATCTTTAAATCTTTCAGCAGTTTCAGCAGGACAATAAGATCCTCCACAAGGATAATATTCAAAATCTTCAAATTCAAAATTATCATCTATTTCACTCTTAGTGATTAATCTTGCCTCAAGTACTGCTGGGGCTTGTGCAGATGCCCAAGCATCTACTACATATTTTACTTCTGATTTAGCATAATCTACTGTACATCCATCATAAATAAATGTATCGTTCACCTTACCACATGTTTCACTTGTATAATATGCCATGCCTCCATAACCATTTAAATTATATGCAGTACCAATTGAATCATATGTATATCTATTTACATGTCCTACTCCATATAAATTTACTTCTCCTGTTTTTAGATAATGACACGTTTTTATTCAACTCATTCATATCAGCAATATCATATATATATTCACTTTTAAACCTTAAAACAAATCTTATAATATTGGGATTAAAATTACCATTTTCATCAGTTGCACCAATAATTATTTTATCAATTATACTATCAAATGTATTTCTATCAAATTTTTCCAACTTATTATATGTACTAAATACTTCTTCTATCTTTTTTAAATTATTTGAATAATCAATATTGTTATTTTGTAATTGTTCATATCTATTTAATGCTCCAATTATTTCATCCAACTTATTTTGTAATTCAAATTGTTTTTTTAGATAAAGTTCTTTACTTTTGTAATCTCCTAATAGCATATCAACTATATGAGATAATTTTTCTTCCACAACTTCTTTTTCTTTCTTCAATTTTTTTATTTCATTTTTATAATCCGTTCTCTTGATTGTATCTTTTATACTTTCATTAAGAAGTTCTTTTGTCTTGTGCTTATTTGTCATAAGAGAATTATAAATTTCAATAAACATTGATTCAAGAATTTCATTTCTTAACCAAAGATTGTTTAAGCATTCTTTTTTATTTTCTTTTCTAACTGTACAAGCCCAATATACTCTTGTACTTCCATCTTTCTTTTTTCCATTAATTCTTCTAACAAACGATTTATGGCAACAACCACATTCAATTTTATTACTAAATTCATATAACATTTTACATTGTCCAATCATTGACCTATTTTGATCTACGAATTTTTGTACTTTACTTATATTTTCATCTCTAACCTGATTCCATAATTCCTTAGATACAATTCCTTCATGATGATTTTCGGTAAAATATTTTGGTAACACTCCATTATTTCTTTCTCTCCTATGAGTTAGTACATCTGAAATATAGGATTTTTGTTGCAATAAATCACCACAATATTTTTCCTGATGAATAATTCTACTTACTGTAGCATCACTCCATTTTCTTCCTCTTTTTGTAGTATATCCCTCTCTGTTAAGTTCTCTAGCAATAATTCTATTTCCCTTACCACTAGCATACATATCAAATATTTTTCTCACTACAACCGCTTCTGCTTCGTTAATTTCTAACTGTTGTTTTTCTGCATTCCATGTATATCCATAACAGGCTTTTGAACCAACTAATTCTCCACGTTTCATTTTTGCTCTTAAACCCATCTTAACATTCATTGATGTTGATTCACTTTCGGCTTGAGCAAATGCACTATAAAGTGTTAAAAACATTTCACTGCTTAAATTAAGTGTATGTATATTTTCCTTTTCAAAAAATACATCAACACTTTTTTCTCTTAACATTCTTATATACTTCAAAGTATCAAGTGTATTTCTAGCAAATCTAGATATTGATTTTGCAATAATAATATCAATTCTACCATTTAAAGCATCATTAATCATTCTTGTAAATTCTTTTCTATGTTTAACTTGTGTTCCACTTATACCTTCATCAGCATATATACCTACAAATTCCCAATCTGGAGTATTTTTTATCATTTCAGAATAATGCTTAATTTGTGATGAATAACTTGTTAATTGCTCCTCTGAATCTGTACTTACTCTTGCATAAGCACAAACCTTTTTTTTCGTTTGATATAGATTAACTTTATTGTTGAGATTAGCTTCAATAATCTCAACATGTGCCATTAAAACCTCTCTTTCTAATAATATCTAGGATATTTTTTATCCCATATTAATTATATAACATTTTTTGAAAAATCCATAGTATTTTTAATAAAAATTATTAATTTTTTCTTGTAATATGTAATATTGTTCTTTATTTATTACTTTAGCATCAAGCAATCTAGATATGATTGATATATTGATACACCTATCAAGTATATTATCAATCTCTAATTGTGTTAATTGTTTACTTTCTTTATCATTATCATTTCCTTTCATTTAACAAATCCCCCTCTCGTATATTTATAAAACTATATTTCTAACATCGCTAATCTCATTCCTTTCGTTAATCTACTTTTATTATCATCATTTATTCCAATTCCTCTACTGACATTAGGTACCCAGATAAACATCTTAAAAAAAGAGCAAATGCAATAAAAATATTATTGCATTGCAAAAAGCATTAATAAATTTATCTACCCAATGTCAATAGATTTTCTCGGCATAAAAGTTTATACTTATTATTTCAATACAATTATCAACCTCCAATTATTTTTATCACCACAAAAAAAGAATGGCATACCATTCTCACTTTTCCAAATATTCTTTCTTAAACTCCATTATTCTTCTTGCAATATCAAACCCTGTTAAATCTTCTGTAAAACCAACTCCAGTCTGATAATATGTAAAATAAGTTCGATTATCATACCTAATCATTATTTCCGCAATAAAATCTATCTTCTCACTAAACGATAATTTTTCAAAAATTTTTATCGTCATACTTTCTAAAGGTGAATAATCTAATCCAACAACATATCCATCATCAACTAAGAGATTTTCTTCATCAACAAGTTGAGTTTTATCATCTTTTGAATTTTCACTTTTTTCTTTTTTTATTTTTTGATGTATATAATTATATAATTCTACATTATATCTTAAAAACAATTCTCCTTCTTGAACATTAAACCCTAATGATTCAAGATTAAAAACGATAATATCATCATCTTCTACCAAATCAGGATTAACTTCATTCTTACTGTTTATTTGATTATGATTTAACTCACTAAACAAATAAAGCAATAATTTCATTTTTGATTCATCTGATAGTTTTAATAAAACTTCATCCACAAGCATTCTTGTTCCTTTTGTCGCATTTGTTATATACATAAATTCATCCTCCTTTTTATAAAATGCTTTTAATTTCTTCTAACATCATATCAATTAATTTTTCATCAACCATGCCTAATCCAGCATCATCATATTTACTTGTATCAACTACATTCATTAAATTATTAATTTCAAGAAACGTTTTTATATCATCAGGTGTATAAAGTAAAGTATCTTCAATACGACTTTTGATATAATCTTGAACATAATCCATTAAACGATAATTGATTATATGACTTCCATACATATTTCAACTCCTTTCATCTTAAGTGAATTAAAGCCATTTTAAGACATTTTATAATTTTACCCTTATAACTATTCAAACCTCACATTCACGTTAAACACTGTTTAAATTAGATATATTTAATGGCATTTTTAATTCTTTTTATTTATCACTTAAGAAAAGAAATTTTGCAAGAGTTTTTTTGCAAAAAAGCAATTTTTTTATCTTTCCATCTCATCATTTGAATAATCATCTATTTCAACAACGCTTTCTTGCTTATCTAAATTAAGTTCACTATCAATTTCTATCTTCTTTTTTTGCAGTTCCTTTATTCTATCAAAATTTGCAAAAGGCTTGTCTAACTCCATTTTAATATCTTCAAGTTGTTTTTCATTGTAAGATATTTGTTCTTTTACTGTATTAATTTTGTTTTCAAAACTTTTAAGCATATTTTCCATTTTAATAATATTACCTATCTCGTCAATATTATTAATTTCTACTTTATACTTACCATGACCTTTAATATAGATAACAGGATTATATATTAAATCATCTTTTGTTCCAACAATATCAAAACCGCTTATTTCTCCTACTTTAATTTCTTCATTTGTCTTTAATAAAGATAAACATTCATAAAATTTTGTACTAGCTTCTTTTCTAGAATCGTATATTTTATCTTTAATTAAAATCATAAATTTATCACCTGACAAATCTTTGACTTCTGTTATATCTTCTTCTAAACCTTTTAAGTATTGATATTGATATTTTAGTTTTCTAGGAATCTCATTATTATATTTGCTTTCTAATTCTATATGAGATTTATCGTATCTAGTTTTTGACATATATAATTGTTTCAATTCATTTTCTATTTTAAACTTTTCAAGTATTAAAGGATTACCACTAGCAATTGCTTTTACTTCGGCATAAGTTAGTGTATCTCTATCTAAATCTTCGGCAATTCTACCGCCACCATTACTATCACTCATAATTTGATTAATAAATGTTGATTTAGTTTGAATTAATTGATAAGAATATGCATCAAAGCTACCTTCAGTAACATATCTATATATTTCTACTTCTTCATTTTGATTTCCTTGTCTTAAAATTCTACCCTCTCTTTGCTCTATATCTGATGGTCGCCATGGGCAATCTAAATGATGTAGAGCAATTAATTTATCTTGAACATTCATCCCTGCACCCATTTTGGATGTTGAGCCAATAAGTATTCTTTTTTTACCACTTCGCATATCTTTAAACAATTTTGTTTTTTGTACATTAGTCTTTGCATTATGAATAAACTCTATTTCATCTTCTGGAACACCTTTAGCAATTAACTTCATTTTAATATCATCATAAACATTAAATGTACCATCATCTTTAGGTGTTGATAAATCACAAAAGACAAGTTGCGTTAACTTGTCTTCTTTATTCTCTAACCATATCCTATAAATATTTTCAACTGCTAAATTAATCTTTGAATTAGCAAGGTCAGGCATATTCGGATCTATTAATCTTAAATCGAGTGCAGCTTTTCTACCATCATTCGTTACGAGTAGCATATTATCTTCTCTCGGATCACATCCCTGTCTAATACTTTCACTTCGTTCTGTTAGTTTTTCTTGAAACTCACTTAATTCTTCACTTTTAGGTGCAACTATAGTTTTATAATCGCCACCTTTTAATTTTGGCACAGGTAAATCTAACATCTTTGGTGTTTTAATATCTGCAACTTCTTTAAATAAAGTCATTAATTCTGGTATATTAAAAAATTGAGCAAAACGTGATTTATTTCTAAATCCACTACCATCGGGAGCAATTTCAAAACTATTTACTATTTCTCCAAATGTTGATGCCCAAGAATCAAAATGTTCTAATCCCATTTCTTTTAATCTTTCAGGTTGCAAATACTTTTGCATAACAAATAACTCACCCATTGAATTGGATATTGGAGTACCTGTTGCAAAAACTGCACCCTTACCACCATTATTTTCTAAAATATAACTTGTTTTCATAAATAAGTCTGTTGCTTTTTTTGAATCAGAGTTATTTACTCCTGCAACATTCCTCATTTTTGAAAATGTCGGTAAGTTTTTAAACATGTGGGCTTCATCTACAATAAGAAAATCAGTACCTAATTCTTCAAATGTTACAACATCATCTTTAGTCATATTCAATAATTCATTTAATTTATTACTCATACTAGTTTTTGTTTTTTCTAACTTTTTAACACTTAATCCTGTGCCATTTTCAGATTTTATTCGATTAATTGCATTAGTTAATTCTTCAATCTGATTTTGAAGATATTTCTGTTCATATTCTTTACTCATAGGAATAAGACCAAAACTAGAGTGAGCAATAATTACTGCGTCCCAATCTCCAGTTGCAATTTTACCCATTAACCTTTTTCTTCTTGTTTTTTCAAAATCCTTTTGAGTTGCAACTAATACATTTGCAGTAGGATAAAGATTTAAAAATTCTCCTGCCCATTGTCCTAATAAATGATTAGGAACAACAAACATTGGTTTATTAATTATACCTAATCTTTTTAATTCCATAGCACTCGCAATACATTCATAAGTTTTTCCTGCACCTACGGCATGTGCGAGTAAGGTATTACCACCATATAAAACTCTAGCAACGGCATTCTTTTGATGCGGACGAAGTTCAATACTTGGATTCATTCCATCAAATGTTAAATGACTACCATCATATTCTCTTTCTTTAATTCGATTAAATCTTTCATTGTATAAATCTACAAGTTTTTTTCTTCTATATTCATCTTTCCATATCCATTCTTTAAATTCTTGTTTAATCAATTCTTGCTTTTCTCTTGCATTAGCTGTTTCAACTGGATTAACATATCTTCTTTCATCTTCGGTTTTATCAAATACAGTAATAGTTTGAAGATTTAACGCACTTTTTATAAGTGTTAAAGCATCTACCCTACTTGTTCCCCAAGTATTTGTATTTTTAATACCAAAGCCATATAAACCACTTGCTTGAAATAACCAATTATTTGCTTCTTTAACATATTTAATTTTAAGTTTACTCTGATAATATGGTGAAATATCTAATAAATCACAACAAAATCTATGATATACATTTTCTGGTATCCAAGTAGAGCCTAACTTAACACTTATCTCATCATAATCTAAAGGTGTAGGTTGTACTCTTTCTAGTGCTTCAATATTTTTAACATATTTATCATCACTATTAATTGCTTTAGCATAATTTAATTTATGTTTTACATCACCACTTAAATATTCTGAAGAAATAACCCAACCTTTATTAACATCATCAAGTTTTTCTGGATCTTGATAAATTAGTCCTTCTAACTCATCTACTATTTCATCTGCAGTTTTAGGATATAATGCTTTCATATATTCTAAATCAACAATACCACGATTATTAAGCGACCATTTTAATGCTTCATCTGCATTATCTACTCTTTTAACTTCTTTTGTTTTTCTAATTGTTTTTTTAGTGAAGACATCTCCTTTTTCATATTCTTGTTTTTCATCTTCGTCATATTTACTAATAGGTCTTTCAATAGAAGCAAGTAGATAATAATCAGGATCATTACTAAAAGCTTTCTCATTTGCTTTATCATTGATATATCCATATTTTTTTATAAACTCATCATATGCATTTGATAGGTCTGATTGAGCGTTTGATAATTCTTCATCACTACCATCATTTAATTGAACATCAAATACTTTTCTTAATGCACTCTTTACACCACATAATCCTATTATTCTTTTAGCAATTTTACCTTCTTGTATTTCATAAGGTATTAAAGAAGAATTTTGTCTTTGATAGATAATATCTTTACCATTTTTATTAATAATAGTAAAAGCATTATTCTTAATAGTATCATCTGCAGGTAAAATATCTTCTTCATTAATTATTTCATCTTGTTCATAAGATACTTGTTCATAGATATTACTTGGTAGTTTTTCTATTGCCTGTTCAATTAATTCACTTATATCTTCACTACTAGCACTCAATGTACTATCATAACCATAAGGAGTTGATTCTAATTCTAAATTACCTAACATCATATCTGGATTTTCAATGTAATAATTATTAAGTTCTATCTCATCATTATAATTATCAATATTAATCCAAGATTCATCACTAATATCTTGCTTTAATTCATCTCGTTTTTTTAAAAATATAATATCAGTAGTAATTTTAGTGTTTGCATTATTTTTAAATGTATTATTAGGTAATCTAATCGCACCAATAAACTCGGCTCTTTTTGCAATATATTCTCTTGCTCTTGAATCTTTTTTATCAAGTGTTCCACTACTTGTTATAAAAGCAATTATTCCACCACTTCTAACTTTATCTAATGTCTTTTGAAAAAAGTAATCGTGTATTAAAAACTTCTCCTTATATCTTCTATCATAAACGCTATTACTTCCAAAAGGTACATTTCCAATCGCAACATCAAATAAATTATCTGATATATCAGAATTTTCATATCCACTTATTTCTATATTTGCATTAGGATAAAGCTTTTTAGCAATTCTACCACTGATGCTATCTATCTCAATTCCATATAATTTAGAATCACTAAATTTACTAGGTAATCTACCAAAGAAATTACCAACACCACATGATGGCTCTAATATATTTCCTTTTTTAAATTCAAACTTTTCTAGGACTTTATAAATACTATCTATTGCAACATTAGGAGTATAAAACGAAGATAATGTAGAGTGCATAGCATCCTTATATTCATCTTCCGATAATAATTTTTTTAGCCTATTTCTTTCTTCAGTCCAATTATCTTTTCTTTCATCAAAAACATCAGATATTCCACCCCAACCTACATAACGAGATAAAATATCTTGCTCTTCACTAGTAGCATTTCTATCTTCGTTTTCTAAATCTTTAAGTAATTGTATTGCTTTAATATTATCCTCGAATCTCGTTTTCGCGCCAAAATTTGTATCAATTTTATCATCACTAATATGATAATTAATTGTAGGATAATTAGTTATCTCATCACCACTTTGGTTATAAACTTTAGTATCTACTATATTTGTTTTAATTCCATCTCGAGTAGGAATTATTTCAGCAGTTTTTACTACATAATCTACTTCTGTATCATTAATTATCTCTGATACTTCTTCATCAATTTGTTCTAGTTTCTCTCTATCAATTTCATTTTGATCTACAAGTTTTGTGCTTGGAATACTTAAATCAAATTGTTTTTCATCAAAATTATGCCAATAAATATGTATCATATTAGGTGTGAATGATATAGAAAAATCTTTATCTTTATATAATGATTGAATAAACGCATTATTTAATAGTCCATTATTTAATTTTTCTTCATCAGTCTTATCTGTATTAAAATAAGAAAAACTTGTTTCGGAATTAGCATACTCCGTATTAATTAAACTTTTTAAATAAATTGATAAATTTCTTTTTTTAGAACTAATATGTTCCCATCTTTTTAATTCTACATTATCAATCTCAAATGTGTTTTGATATTTAGTATCAAATGAATTAAATATATCGCATATCTTTTCTGCTAGTTCTTCTTCTCTAGGTGCGAATAAACTCATTTGCATTAATCCATCACGATCAATATCTTCTTCTACCTTTTGTTCTATAATTCCTTCTTCTACTTCTTGTTCAATTATATCTTGTTTAGTATCTTCTACACTAGGAAACATAAGCTTATATCTATTTACATAAAGATTATAAATACTATCTAGTAATTCGTAATTATAATTACTATTATTTTCAATACTTTCTAAATAATTTTGTTTTTCAGTATCATCTAAAAAACTATTATTTTTATATTGATTAAGTACATCATTTTGAATAGTATTTTGAATGCCATATAAATCATTTGTAACATTAACAAAATCTCGGTATATAAAAAATGTTTCTTTATTTGCAAGTTGCATACACTTTAAAATATCATCGTCATTTTTATCTTTTAACAAATAATAACTACTAGGTAAATTATAAATATTAAAATTAGATTTAGATAAAAAAAGTGAAGTCATTGTTCTTGCAATAAACTCCACCTCATCATCTGATATACTTGCATAATTATTAATTAAATTATCTTTTGATAATTCATAAATTGCATTATAAAAATTATCATTAATAGATATAGTTTTATCTCTATTCATATTCATTTTATCTTGATAAAACTTAAGTAAAGTATCATCAATATAATGACCATAGTTCCATTCATTATAATCTCTACCATAAGTTTGCTTGATATCAAATACATATATCTTACTATCTTTATCTAATAAAGGTATTCCTTTACTTCCTGGTTTAATTCTTCTTCCAATTTTATCACTATTCCAATCATCAAAAGTCATAAACGTTCTACCATAAGGATTATAAGAATAAAGATTTAGTATATTATCAATACTATACTTATCTAATTGTTTTGACCAATAAACAATGAACTTATTCCACTCACGGTAATCTTTTTTTATATTTGTTAAAATATCATCTCTAGTTTTCTCATAATCTTTTAAAAAATCATTATTCATTCAACACCTCCTCCAACATTTCAATTTCAACTAATGTGTTCATGCTTTTTTTATTTATTTTTTCTTTATCAGTTATTATGTTGTACGTAAACTTTAACTCATCACTCTTTTTATCCAATCCTAAAATATCATTATAAGATAAAGGAGGAGCTAAATATAAAAGACCGATAAGTGTTTTATTGTTTTCTTTAAAATCCATTGTATAATCAATTTTTCCAAAAGCTTCAGTAACTGCATTCATAATACTAGTAAGATTATTTCTAATTACTTCAATTTCATTTTCAACATTTGGCTCAACATTATTTGTATTTTCCTCAGCATCAAAATTTATATCTTCAACAGTAAAATAAGTATCAGTTAATCTAGCCAAAGGCCTAGTTTTCCTTTTTATAGCACCTTCTTTATAACAACTAAACTTCTTATAAACAACGGTATCTCTAATTATTGGATGACTGATTGTAGGAAATATAATAGTTTTATAGTGCAATTGCTTAATTTCATCAGCAGTCATTAAATTTCTTGCCATCAAACTTGTTCCTTTACTACCACTATTATTAGTAAAACTCATTGAATAATTAAGTGTTGATGTTTCTATTGTTTTATTACCTAATCTTTTAGATATTGCCTCAGCAGTTTCTTCAGTATTTGTTTTAAGATATGCAAGTCCACAGTTATCCTGAATAATTTGGCTTACTTCTTTACCATACAAATTATCTAATTGTGCAAAACTTTGTAGAAAGAATTGAAAATACATACCTCTACTTCTTGCAACTGATACTATCGTTTCAATATCTTCAAGTGGTGGTGTATTTGCAAACTCATCTAATAAAAAAACAAGATCATAAGGTAATCTCTTGTTAGGTTGATTATTAGATAATAATACTAAAGTTTTATAAATTAAAGATACTATTATTGATACTAAACTATAATATATTTTTGATTCATCAGGAATACAACAATACAAAACAGTCTTTTCTTTACCTAAAATATCAAATGCAAAATCTGAATTAGATGTAATATTTTCTACATTAATATCATCGAACAAACTCATTCTTTCATTGAATACACTTGTAATACTTTTATAAGTAGTATCGCTCGTTGATATTACAGGTAATAGTTTATCTTTACTTTTAAATCCATAAGGTTTTTCTTCAATATACATTTTTAATAATTTATGGTTAGTTTCAGTCATAGAACTGTTTTGAAACTTTTTTATTGATGATAAAGTAATTTGTTTCCTTTTTATTTTACCATCAATATATTCCTCCAAAAAAAGAGAAATTAATCCATACAATAAATCACTTGAACTATTATTCCAAAATGCTTCTTTTGCAGTTTTATCTTCCATTATTATTCTCGATATTGATTCAATCAATTGATTACATTCTGCAAGATGTTCTATTGCTTTATTTTGATATTTTATCTTTTTATAATCATCTTTTGCCTTAATTGATAACTTATCATTTTCACTATATTTTTCATATTCACAAATAATAGGCTCAAGTATATTTAAATGATTAGATAAACTAGGATTTCTAAAATCAAGAGTTAGTATGTTATAACCATTATTTTTAAACATCTTACTTGTTGTATTAAATATTTCTCCCTTTGGATCAGTTATAAAAACACTTTTTTTGACTTTAGCAGTTGCAATAAAACTGCATTGTGGAATTACTGCTGTTACTGATTTACCACTACCTGTAGAGCCTAAATAAATCCAATGTGGTGTTTCATTATCAAACCACACATATTTATTATTCTTTGAATAATAAACAGGAAATCCACTAGCATTAATATTACTAACTTCTTCCTTTCTAAATTTATCATTTATTTCTTTTTTATTTGCCCATCTTGCACTTCCATGTTCATTATTATTTCTAATCTTCTGACGGGATATAAGTGGCTCAACGAGATATAAGAATATAATTATTACTCCTACTAAAAGTAATATTATAATATATCCAATAGACATATTACTTGTCTCCCTTAGCACTGCATTTATTATCTCTTATTAATGAATTTAAAAATTCATTTTCATGCTTTAACAATTTAATATACAAAGTATCTAATTCCTTTTCAATATCATTTGATTTTTTATTCTTAGTTTCATATTTGTTAATAATTTTCATATTATTTTTTATTTTTGCTTCAACTAAATTAACTACATTATTATATTTAACAATAGTATTCTGCATATTAGCAAACTCAACATTTAGTTTTGTAAAATCCATATCATCACTACCTTTCCATTTCTTCTTTTTCGTTATTTTCTTCTTTAAGTTTTAATAATCTACTTGTTTTTTGAAGTTTATTTAATCTTACTTTTTCTTTGTTTTTTTCATAATTAAAATCAAAATCAGTATCATCATTATCTATTGCTTCTAGTATATCAACTCGATTACAATCTTCAATAGCGTCAAGTGAAGCATTTCCTTTTAAATAACACTCCGTAATAAAATCACTTATTCTTTCACGAGGATAATCATACCATTCATCTTTAAGATATATCCTATATGATAATTCAGCAATTCTTTCAACATCATTATCCGATATATTACATTCATGATTATAAGCAATATCATATATAGAATTATAAATAGAATATAGTGATAGATTATTTTTATGTTCTTGTGATAAATTCTTATACATCTTTAAAGTGTTCATTCCATACCTCCTTTCATTTTTATAATTGTTTTTTTATTTTTAGCATAACAAAAAAATCCACTCAATCGAGTAGAATTTTATATCATTTTCTTTTAACTAATAATTTAGATGTTTGACTAGCGATTTCTTTTTCCTCATACGCAGGAATTACATATATAGGAATCTTTGAATCAGTTGCACTTATGATTGATTCAGTATTGAAACATTGATTATTTTTTTCATTATCAATTCTAATTTCAAATGCACCTAAATCACTTAAAAGCATTTCTCTCTGCTCTCTATTTTTCTCTCCAATTCCTCCAGTTAAAACAATACTATCAATTTTCGGTAAATTAGCCATCATACTAAGCAAATTACTTTTAAAATCTTTAGCAATCATTTTTCTTAGTAAAATTGCATCTGGATCATTATTTAAACTTCGCTCAACAATATCTTGCATATTCTTACTATTACTTATAGAATAATAACCACTATCATTATTTAAAATCATAAATAGTTCATCTATTGATAGATTCATTTTTTTTAATGCATAATACACAATAGATGGATCTATACTTCCACATCTACTTGCCATCATCATACCTGAAAGTGGTGTTAATCCCATTGTAGTGTCAAAAGATTTTCCGTTTTTTATTGCACAAATACTTGAGCCACCACCTAAGTGACAAATAACAACATTAGTGGTTTCTTTATTCCGTGAAGTTATATCACAATATCTATTTAATACATAATTATATGAAATACCATGAAATCCATATTTTCTTATACGATATTTTTCATAAAAATCTCTAGGAATAGCGTACAAATAATTTTCAATAGGTATTGTAGAATGAAATGCTGTATCAAACACTCCAACATTTGTGGCATTTTTAAATAAGCCTTTACATTCGTTTATCAATGATAATGATTTTCCATTATGCATTGGCGCTAACAAAGATAATTCTTCTATATCAGAAATTACCTCATTATTTATAATAGTTGCTTGTGTATATTTTTCACCGCCATGCACTATTCTATGCCCAATAGCATCAATATCACTTAATTTTTTGATAACTCCTAAATCTTTATCAACTATATCACTACATAACATTGCTAGAACATCATTAACGTTAGATAAAGGTAAATCTAATTTTTTTGTTAGCCCCTTATTATTTATATATTTATAATATGAAAATTCAGTCCCAATACCTTCGCCACTTCCACGAGCTAAAATATCGTTGCACTTTGTATCATAAAGGCTAAATCTCAATGATGTACTACCACCATTTAAAACTAATATTAACATAATCCCCCTTATAAATGCTTATTACTATCTAACTAATTGTCTTTCATTTTCAATTTGTTTTGAATAATTATCAAATACATCAGTAATATTTTTGGTATATATAACATCCAATTCGTGTAAAGGTCTTGTACAAGCAACATAAAGTAGATGCATATCTGTTATTGAAGATGAAGAATAAATATTTTCAGAAGCATCATTTACCATAACAGCATCAAATTCTAATCCTTTTGATAAAGCACTTGTTAAAACAACTAAACCTCCATTGTAATCATTTTCTTTAGAAGTAATATGTTTTATATCTATTCCTTTAGAAGATAAAGTCTTATAAACATTTGATGCTTCTTTATCATTTTTACATATAATAGCAATTGACTTATATCCTTTTTCTAACCATTCCTTAATTTTACAAATCTTATATTCGCAATTTTTTGAATCGTCTTTAGAAAAAGATATTTCAGCTCCATGTCTTATAACTGGTTCTGCCTCAGATAAATTCATTTTATTAAGCACCTTATTTGCATTATTTGTAATTTCTATTGTAGTTCTATAACTCTTATTTAAATTCAACAAATAACATTTTTCGTCAAATATTCTAGATATAACACTTTCCCAATTATCTATACTTCTATATGAATAGATTGACTGTGCTAAATCACCGAAAACTGAAAATGTACTATTTGGAAACTTTTGTTTTAAAGCATCAAAATGAAATAATCCATAATCTTGTGCTTCATCTATTATTACATGTTTATATTGTAAACTACCACCATTTAAAATGGTATCAATATAAATTAAAGATGGTAAATCTTCAAATGATAGTTTTTTCTGCTTTGCAGATTTTAATGTATAATTCTGCAATTCAACTATTTCATCAGAAGTTAATGTATTATCAAATTTATCTATATTTGCTATAAATAATTTATAAATATCTAATGTTTTCCTATTTATTTTCTTGAAATAATCTCTGATTATTTGAACACCTTTTTTCTTTACTAAATTAGATAATTCTGAACTTTTTTCTATTGCTTCCATTCTTTTAGGATCATCTTTAGGTAAATTCAAATAGATAATTCTATATTTCTCATTTAATTTAGTATATATTTTTTCCATATTATATTTAAACTCATTTACGAAATAATCAGCTGTCTTTTTAAAATTTGGCTTTGAATTAATTGAAGAAAACAGTCTATGCTTTATTTCTTCAACACTATATATTTCTTCATCAGCAATTTTTATTCCTTTTTTTGAACTTCTTCAGGTTTATCCCAAGTTATCATATCATAAATGGGTTC
>CAMVPJ010000006.1 GCA_947169395.1 uncultured Caryophanales bacterium | reverse complement strand
TAGAACGCGAACAAGAAATTGATGAGACTAAGTTTGAAGAGTTTGAGATTAATGACAAAGAAGAAGATTTAGTTAAAAGACCTGCTGTTGTAACTATTATGGGACATGTTGACCATGGTAAAACAACACTTCTTGATACTATTCGTAAAACTGATGTTGTATCAGGAGAGGCAGGAGGAATTACTCAGGCTATTAGTGCATATCAAGTTAAACATAATGGAGAGACTATTACATTTATTGATACTCCAGGACATGCAGCATTTACTGAAATGCGTGCAAGAGGAGCTAGTATTACTGATATCGTAATAATTATAGTTGCAGCAGATGATGGTGTAATGCCTCAAACTAAAGAAGCAATAGATCATGCTAAGGCTGCAAATGTACCAATATTAGTTGCAATTAATAAAATAGATAAACCTGGTGCCAATGTTGAAAAAGTATTATCTGAACTTGCTGAATATGGTCTTACTCCAGAAGAGTGGGGAGGAGATACTATATGTACCAAGATTAGTGCGAAGACTGGTGAGGGTGTTGATAAATTACTTGAAAATATCTTACTAGTTGCAGAACTTGAAGAGTATAAGGCTAATCCTAAAAGATATGCAATTGGTAGTGTAGTTGAGGCAACACTTGATAAACATGTTGGTGCGAAAGTTACTGTTTTAGTACAAAATGGTACTCTACGTTTAGGAGATCCTATTGTAGTTGGGACATCATTTGGTAAGATTCGTACTTTAAAGAATGATAAAGGTGAAGAAATCACGGAAGCACTACCTAGTCAACCTGTTGAAATTACTGGTATTAATTGCATACCTTCTGCAGGAGATAAGTTTATGGCTTTTGAAACTGAAAAACAAGCAAGAAGTATTGGTGAAGCTAGACGTGAAGAAGAAAAGCTTAAGAAGAATGCTAGAAGTAATGTATCATTAGAAGACTTATTTGCTAAAATACAAGATGGTGTTAAAGAGATTAATGTTATTATTAAAGCAGATGTTAATGGTTCTGCAGAGGCTGTTAAGAACTCTTTAGAGAAGATTGAAGTAGAAGGAGTTAAGGTTAAAGTAATTAGAAGTACAGTAGGTGCGATTACAGAATCAGACATAGTACTTGCAAGTGCATCTAATGCTATTATAATTGGATTTAATATTAGACCTAATAATTCTATTAAAGATTATGCTAAAGAACAAGGTGTTGAAATTAGATTATATGATATAATCTATAAAGCAGTTGAAGATATGGAAAATGCAATGCAAGGATTACTTGATCCAACATATGTAGAAAAAGTAACAGGTTCAGCAGAAGTTAGACAATTATTTAAATTTTCTAAAGTTGGAGTAATTGCTGGATCATATGTATTAGATGGTGTTGTTAAATCTAATTCAGAAGCTAGGGTTATTCGTGATAGTAAAGTTATCTATGATGGTGAGATAGGATCACTACAAAGAGAGAAAGATTCAGTTAAAGAAGTAAAAAAAGGCTTAGAATGTGGAATTACTGTTACTAACTTTAATGATATTAAAGTAGGAGATATCATTGAGGCTTATGAGATGGTTGAGACTAAATAAATATGGAATTTATAAATTATAGTAAATGTTCAACTTGTAAAAAGGCTAAAAAGTTTTTAGATGATAATAATATTAAATACATAGATAGACAAATAAAAGATAATAATCCAACTTATGATGAGATAGATTCCTGGATTAATAAATATAACATTGAAATAAAAAAACTATTTAATACTAGTGGGATATTATATCGTGAAATGGATTTAAAAAATAGGCTTCTAAATATGAGTAAAGAAGAAATGATAAAAGTACTATCTAGTGATGGTATGCTTGTAAAAAGACCTATTTTAATTACTAATAATAGTATTTTAATAGGGTTTAAAGAAAATGAGTGGAGTAAAGAATTACTTAATAAGTAGTTCTTTTTTAGCGGTATTGTGAATTTGCAAAAATAATTATTTTGTGTTAAAATGATTAACTGTGTGCGCAAAAAAGCATAAAGGAAAGTGATTATATGAAAATTGATACATTTGATTTTGAAGTAAAAAAAAGAATGATGATTAATATTAATAATTCTTTAATAGATGGTTCTATGAATGAGAAGAATGTAAATAATTTTGATAAGGTTTTTTATAAGATATCTAGTGAAACTATGGAATTAGATATATTTTTATCTAATATATGGTCTGATATTAAAACACAGGTAAGAAGATATTATAACCTTAATAAGGAGTTATTAAATCAAATATTAGATTATATAAATTTACAACTTTATTCTATTAATAGAGAAATGGATGTAAATAAAGTGAAAATAAAGGTAAGAGGTGAGACTAATGAATAATGATAAAATTATTGATATAAAGAAAATAGTTGGTAATAAAAATAATTCTGGTATATATTTAATTAAAGAGAAGAAAGTACTTCAAATAATGGATGTAAATGATAGAGTTTTAACACGTATATCTTTACAAGATAAATTAAGTATACTTAATTATATACTTGATAAGATGATAAATAACGGGTTAAGTGATGATTTGCTTAGATTAAATAAATTATTTGATTATATAATGGATGCTAAAAATAGAGAAGCAGAACACTACGTTAATGCATTATATAAAAAAGTTGTTTTCTTATATTCTAAACCTAATATAGATATTAAAGAAATATTATCAATTTCTGATTTGGTTAGTAATAGACTAAATGCTGAATCATCTAATAATGAATATGTAAAAGAAGAATTACAAAAAAGATTGCGCTATATCTAGTACAATCAGTTATATAATTCTTTTTTTATTTTCTCTAAATTGTCAGTCATTAATGATATATAATCATAATTATTACGTTCTTCATCAGTTAATGTAGATAGAGTATTAATACTTACTTTCTCAACACTAGTTCCGTCAATTAATGAGTTTATTACATCATTATTTTCATCATCTTTTAAATAGATATGTCTTACTTGATTTGAATAAACTAAATTTCTTGCAGCAGCAATATTCTTTTCATATTCTGTATTATCAGAATCAAGTGATATAACATTTGCTCCATAATTTTTTAAGAATAAGAATATATCATCACTTACAATTATTGTTTTATTATCGGCATATTTAATAGCCTCTCTATATTTAGCTTCTAAGTTAGTTAAATCAACTTTTAATTCCTCATATTTTTTATCTACATCATTTTTTAAATATTTAGCCTCAGTATATTCGTTAAAACCTTTTCTAATATTATTAGCTATTGTAAGTAGTTTAGAAGGATCTAACCATAACTCTTCAAAACCAGTTTTATTATAAGAAGTATCAGATGTTACATCAATTATTTTCAAATTCTTATTCTTTTTAAGCATAGGTTTTAAGTAGTTTTTTTCATCAGAAAGTCCAATAAATATAAACATATCTGCATCACTACTATATTCATTAAGTAGTACATCAGTTAATTTATATTCATTTATATCAACTCCATTAGGATAGATACTTCTAATTGTACTATGTGAATCATATAGCCTATTTACTATATATTCAATAGGGTATGCAGTTGTATAAATATTAATATCCTCCATTGTTGATGTATCAGTACATCCACTAAGTAATACAATACTAAATAAACATATAATTATACTAAATATCTTTTTCATATATACTCCTTTTATTCTTTATTACAGGATCATATCCTTTAGTTCCTAGTGGGTTGCACCTAATAATTCTTTTAATTGATAAGAGTATTCCTCTAATACTACCATATTCATTAATTGCATCTATTGCATATTCTGAACAAGTTGGATAGTGTCTACAATACGAGTGAATATTACTAGGAATTCTTTGATATAATCTAATCATTTTAATTAGTAACCATTTCATAAATTAATTATACTAAAAATAGTAAAAAAAGTAAAACAGTATTTTATAATTTATAGATATTTGTTATAATACTTATATATAGAAAGGAGGACTTATGGAAATACTTAAAAAATTAAAGATTAAATATAATAATATATCTTTATATGAGCAAGCACTAACTCATACTTCATATGCAAATGAACATGGACTAGAGTCATATGAAAGATTAGAGTTTTTAGGAGATGCAGTATTAGAACTTATTATAAGTGAATATCTATATAAAACAACGAATAATGCAGAAGGCGTTATGACTAAGATGAGAAGTCACTATGTATGTGAGAATGCTTTATATGAATATTCAGTTAAATTAGGAATTAATGAATATATTCGTTTAGGTCGTGGTCAAGAAGAACAAGATGGTAAACATTCTAAGGCAATTGTTGCCGATGTATTTGAATCATTTCTTGCGGCAATGTATTTAGATAAGGGTATTGAAGAAGTTAAAAAATTTATTTATAAATATATAATACCAATTATAGAAAGTAACTCGCTTGATTTTTTTCATGACTATAAATCTAAATTACAAGAATATGTTCAAACTGATAAGAAGAGTTTAGAATACATTATAATTAAAGAAGAAGGTCCAGCACATGATAAGAGTTTTGAAATAGAAGTTAGAATCGATGGTATTGTGTATGGTAAAGGGACTGGGAAAAGTAAAAAAGTAGCAGAACAGATGGCTGCTAAAGATGCGCTATCAAAAACAAATAGAAGGAGTGATTATTAATGGGAAGATTTCCAAATATTGCAGCTGCTAAAGCAAAAACAGGGGCAGCTAAAGGTAAATTATATGGTATGTATGCAAAAGAAATATATCAAGTAGCTAAAAATGGAGGTGTGACTCCAGAAGGGAATCCTGCACTTAAAAGATTAATAGAAAAAGCTAAAAAGGAACAAGTTCCAAATGATGTAATTAAAAGAGCAATTGATAAAGTAAGCAGTGGAGCTGATGAATCTTATGAAAATGCTAGATATGAATTATTTGGTCCAGGAGGTTCAACTCTTATAGTAGACTGCTTAACTGATAATGTTAATCGTACTGTAAGTGATATTAGAACTGTCGTTAATAAGTGTCATGTTAAACTAGGAGCAATGAATAGTGTAAGTTATATGTATGATAACTCATGCATCGTAGGTTTTAAAGGATTAACTGAAGAAGAGGTAATGGATGCACTTATTAATAATGATGTTGATATTACTGATATGGAAGATGAAGATGGAACTATCATGATTTATGGTGAACCAACTCTTTTAAATAAGATTAAAGAAGCTATTCTTTCAGTAAAAGAAGTTACATTTGATATAGATGAAATTGCAATGTTACCTAAAGATAAGATTAAACTAACAGGCGAAGATTTAGAAGTATTTAATAAACTTGTAACTATGCTGGATGAAGTAGATGATGTAAATCACGTATATCATAATGTAGAATTAGAAGGATAGTATATGGAAAAACATATGGATTTAATCAGTACAGAATTAATTACTTCAGTAATCGTAGTAATACTAGGAATACTAATATATTTTTTGCTTAAAGGTATTATTAATAAAATACTGGATAAGAGAAAATATGTAAGTAAAAAGAAGAAAACTTATTTAAAACTATTTAAAAGTATATTTAAATATTTGATATTATTAGTTGTAGTAGTAGTTGTATTACAGATTAATGGTATTAATGTAACAAGTATTGTTGCTGGATTAGGTATTGCATCAGTTATTGCTGGTTTTGCACTGCAAGATGCTCTAAAAGATATTATCATGGGATTTAATATTATAGTAGATGAATACTATGGTGTTGGTGATGTTGTAAAAATAGGTGATATTGAAGGTAAAGTATTAGAAGTAGGACTAAAATCTACTAAGATGCAAGATATAAATACTAATAATATTTTTATCATAGCTAATAGAGAAATTAGTAAATCATTAATTAAATCTACACAGTTTGATATTGATATACCTATTCCTTATAGTGAGAAGATAGCTGATATTGAAGGTATTATCGATAATATTACTGATCAAGTTAGAAATATGAAAAACATCACTAATGTAGAATATCGTGGGGTAAATAAGTTTGGTGATTCTGCAATATATTATAAGATTAGAATGTATGCTAAAGCAGAGTATCAGCCACAACTTAAAAGAGATATAAATAGAATAATTAAACTAGAATTAGATAAGAATAATATTGATATTCCATTCATGCAAGTGGATATACATAATAAGTAAATTCAAAGAAATTTGAATTTTTTTTAATAATTCTATTGCCTTTAATTCACTCATATAGTATAATCTAAATGCAACTAATTTGCATTTAGGAGGTTATATGAAAGATATTTTAATCGATACATTAATTGATGGATTAAAGTTAATACCATTTTTGTTTGTTGCATTTTTAATTATTGAGTTAATAGAACACAAATTAAGTAATAAAAATAAGGGATTAATTAGTAAAACTGGTAGGTTTGGGCCATTATTTGGTAGTATATTAGGAGTATTTCCACAGTGTGGTTTTTCTGTTCTTACTACTAATTTATATGTAACTAGAATAGTTAGTTTAGGTACATTGATATCAGTTTATTTATCTACTAGTGATGAGATGTTACCTATATTATTATCACAAAATGTAAGTATAATTTTAATTATTAAAATATTATTAATTAAAGTATCAATAGGTATGTTTAGTGGATTTATTATTGATTTTATTCTTAGAAAGAAAGAGAGTAGTAGTAATATAGATTATGAAATATGTCATGAAGAAAACTGTCATTGTAAAGATCATTTATTATTTTCTGTGATTAAACATACACTTCATATTACACTATTCTTAATGATTATGACATTCTTAATAAACTTTCTAGTAGAATATACAGGTATTTTAGATACTAACAATGTTATATCTAATAATCCACTATCTGTATTTATTACAAGTTTAATAGGTTTAATACCTAATTGTGGAGCTAGTGTAATGATAACTACTCTTTATGTAAAAGGAGTAATTAGTTTTGCTGCTTTAATTTCAGGCTTACTTACTGGTAGTGGTGTTGCTTTACTTGTGTTATTTAGATCTAATAAGAAGCTAAGTGAGAATATACTTATATTATCACTAGTATACTTTATTGGAGCTATATCTGGCCTAATAATAGAATTGGTGAGCCATATATGGTAGAAGATATTCTTAAAAAAAGTAATTTAAAGGTAACAAAGCAAAGAGTAGATGTACTTAAAAGTATTATAAAACTAGAAGATGGTGCAACTATTGCAAATATAATTAATAATTGTAATATAGATAAATCTACTATTTATAGAATACTTAATACATTAGTTAAACATGATGTAGTTATTAAAGATGTAAATTATGATAATAATGACTACTATATGTTAAAGAGTAATCATAAGCATTATATAAAATGTGTGAAGTGTAATAGGATAAGCGAGTTAGATAGTTGCCCATTTGATAATATTAAAGTTAATGATTACGAGATTATAAATCATAGTTTAAAGTTAGAAGGTATTTGTAAAGAGTGTAAAAAATAAACCCGATAATTATTTATCGAGTTTTTATTATACTAGTTTTTCTTACATGTTTTTGCTGTTGAATCAAATTTGTAACCAGTATCACATATTGGATTTGATTCAGAAGATTTATCATCATTGTAACATTTGCCTTCAGTTTTATCAAATGTATATCCAGTAGGACAAGTAGGTGAAACTGTTTCATCTTTGTCAGTTTCTTTTTCATTGTCTTTCTCTTTATCCTTATCTGTTTGACTACTTGCACCAGTAACAGTTACAGATACACTTTTACCCGCTGATTCAGTTTGTCTAAAGTTAGAATAAGCAGTTTTTACAATATATGATTGATTACCATTTGTAGCATTTACAGTATAAGTTGTTTGATTAGTAAATCCTAAGAATGTTCCATCTTGTTTATATATATTATAACCGAATGAACCCATTACTGAATTAATATAATTTAATCTTCCTGCAACAAATGAATTTAAATATTCAGTGCTCTTGAAAGTATCTTTAAAATAATTCTTTAGATATGCATCAGTATTAATTTCAGGAACACTAACTGCACTCCAGCTTATTGTAACAACACCCTTTGACTCAGTTGCTTTAACACTCGTAGTATCAGGTAATTTTGCAAATCTAGGAGATGTCTCAGTAGGTTCATGACCTTTTACAAATAACTCGGTTTTAATTAAATCACTTGGCGTATATTCAGATGGAAGCATTGGAGTAGGACATTCCATTTCAATTGCAACTTCAGATACACTAGCTGGTTTAGTAAATCCAGAATCAGATGTAAACATACCACGTCCAACAGCTTGGAATAATCTTTCGTGTTGACCACTACTTAATAAGTTATAGTATTCACTACTATTCTTATCATATCCATACCATACACCAATTGCGTATTCATTATTGAATCCAACAGTCCATAAGTCGTTAACAGCACTTCCAGGAAGTCCAAATGCACTCTTAGTTTTTTCATCATAGTTAGTAGTACCAGTTTTAGCGGCGTATACTTTACCATTGATATTAGCCCAACGACCTAATGCATACTGCCCAGTATCAACAAGCATATTAGCAATCATATAAGCAGTAGAATCTTTCATAACTTGTTTCTTCTCATTTTTATTTTCTACTTCTTTTTTATCTACCATGTATTCTATTTTTGTATAACTGTAAGGTTTAGTGTAATATCCACCATTTCCAAATGCCGAATAAGCAGCAGCCATAGAAAGAGGGGATTCACCAGTATATCCACCAATAGCATGAGCTTCATGAAGTGGATCTTCAGGAGATAAACCTAAACTCTTAACAAAATTTAAAATGTTTTCTTTACTATTTGCTTGGAATGCTTTTAAAGCAGGTATATTTCTTGAACCAACTAATGCTTTTCTAATTGTTTCAAAACCTTCATAAGCACCATTCCAGTTATTAATAGGAGTTCCATCAGAATAACTAATAGCCTCATCTGGATCGGGCATACCAGTAGACCAGTTTAAGAACTCTATTGCTGGACCGTAGTCATATAATGGTTTAGCAGTAGAACCTATTTGTCTTTTGATCTGTGTAGCGTGATTTAATGTTTGTGCGGCATTAATATTTCTACCACCACCAATAGCAACAATCGCACCATTATCAATATTAGTAACTGCAACACCAGCTTGAACTACATCATTTTCCCATTCATAAGATACACCATTCATAATATCGTTAACATATTCTTGTTTTCCTCTATCCATAGTTGTATATATCTTCATAGGAACTGTATAAGGATCATCACCAGTATTCGTTTGGACTTCTTTAACAACAACATCTAAGAATGATTGATATTTATTAACTGCATTAGGATCTCCACCATTTGCATCTTTGGCTTTAATAATTCTTTCAACAGTCATTTTCTTCGCTGCATTATATTCTTTATCATTAATGTATCCGTGACGTTTCATAAGTTTAAGTACAAGTAAACGTCTTTTTTCTGTGGCTTCAGGATTCGTATAAGGATTATACTTACTTGGAGCCTGGAATAATCCTGCAATCATTGCAGATTCTGATACATTTAAATCCTTCGCACTCTTACCAAAGTAAGTAAGTGCAGCTTGTTCAACTCCATAAGAGTTATTTCCTAAATAATAACTATTAACATAGAACTCTAATATTTCTTTCTTAGAATAATTAGGTTCAATTTTAAATTCCGAAATATATACGTCAGTAAGTTTTCTTATTATACCTTTAATACCACTTGCCTCAGCAGAAGTATATGTATTTTTAGAAACTTGCATAGTTAAAGTAGAAGCTCCACCTGCACTAGAATGACCTATTAATTGTTGAGCGGATGCTTTAATAAATCTTGCCCAGTCAACACCCTTATGACTAAAGAATCTAGAGTCCTCAGTTGCAACAATCGCATCAATTAATACCTCAGGTAATTCATCATACTCAAGTAATACTCTTTGTTCTGCACCTAGTTTTGCAAACTCGTTACCCTCAGAATCATATACAACAGATGGTTCACTAACATAAAGTTCTTTAGGATCAAAGTTAGGAGCATGGGATACTATATATATACATACTGCAACTACTGCACCAATTACAAGTATTAATCCACTTAAGAATATTATTAGTAGTATCTTCCAAATCTTTTTCTTCTTCTTTCTTTTTTTCTTTGGAACAACTATATCATTATCTTTTTTTACTGTACTAATACTTCTATTATTAGTTTTCTTGTGCGCTCCTTTAGCATGTGCACCTTTATTTTTATTTCGATTAAGTACATTCCTCATAAATATTACAGCCTTCTTTCTTAAATACGGAACATAGTATATAACATCAATTATAATAATAGGTATTACTGGTATAATTGATGAGAATAAAAGTAGTCCAAGTATTATAAGTAATAAACTTATAACTCCAACTATAATTTTAGGTTTATATTTATAAAATAATTTAATTAACTTCTTTTTCATATTTACTCCTTTACATATTTATCTACATATTCTAAATAATCAACAAGTGGTCTTAACTTATGTTTAATTAAATAACCATATGTTTTAAAGTATTCAATAGGAATAGATTTCCTTGTTTCACTTTCTATAAAATTGATTAATGCATCACTACTTAAATAATATGTTTCATCTAAGCTTGTAAACCTAACAATGATAAATCCAATTCCCCCTAACTTAGTAATTTTTTTCAAATGTTCTATCTGATGTTTATGAATATTACTAATAGGGAAACTAGTTTTATTTTTAGTTTCTTTAGCCTCAAAATCAATATACTTACCTTTATATACTCCATTATAATCAGTAGTTGATGGAGTATTAAAGTGAGCTTCAGTTATTATTGCATCATCTCTTGAGTGATAATTAACCTTATTTATAGTAATAGGTGTAGGTTTTTTATATATAACTGCTTTATCGTTATTTAAATAGTATTCATTAGAAGCATTGATATCAGCCTCAAGTCCCATACCACGATTACTATATTTATAGTTGTAATTATTAAGCTTACGTAGTTTCATTTTACCTCCAGATGTATTATACTATAAATTAGAAAAAAAAACTACTAGTTTTAAGTTTATTGTCAAACTTTGTATATAATATTTTTAATCTACTTTTGTCGAATTAAACTAATACTAAAAAAAATATATTATTATATAGTTGGTGATAATGTGTATAACGATATAGTTATTGAAAAGATGTTTGATAATATGCTTGATAGTGTTTCTAAAATAAAAATAAATATGTATAATGTAAACAAGGAAGTAGATGTTAATGGAGAAAGTATTAAACAGACTTAAAAGATCTAAATTTAGAAGTATTTTTCATCTCAATAAAAAGATGAAAGATTATGTATTTGATAAAGGGCTTGATGTTATAAAAAAGCATGCATATGATTTTGTTAATCAAAGATTAAAGATATATGATGCAAATAAAGATGGTAAGCAAACACCGATGAAACAGGTCCACCAATATTTATTTCTCAGCACGCAACAGCTACATGTTGTAGGGGTTGTATAGAAAAATGGCATCATATTCCTAAAGAAAAGATATTAAGTGATACTGAGATTGATTATATCATAAATTTAATTATTAAGTGGATAGAGATTGAGATGGATAGTTAGTTCATCTCTTTTTGTATAAATTTGGAAAAAATAAACATTATATATTATAGATGTTAATCAAAATATTAAAAACTGCATAAAAACTATTGACAAAAAATGAAAAATTGATTATTATAAACACTGTTTTTAGGGATACTACGGTTTACTCGAACATATTTCTAAAAGAAAAAAGAGGGGGAGGTTATATAAAAAAGAAAATACTTATACCTATTATTTTAATTCTATTATTAGGTTTTAGTGCACTATTACTTACTAGTAATCATAAAAATAGTAATAATACTACAAAAAAAGTTATTAGTGTAGAAAAAAGTAATGATACCAATAATACAACTAATAGTGTTGTTATTAATGATGAAGATAGTATTAAAGAAGAAGATAACTTAAAACCAAGTAATGAAGATATAGTAGGTAGTATCAAGATTAGTGGTACAAACATTAATGAGTATATAGTACAAGGCGATGATAATGATTATTATCTTAATCACAACTTAGATAAAGAGGAAGATATTGCTGGAAGTGTTTTTTTAGATTATCGAAATAACTTTAGTGATAAGAAATTACTGATATTTGGTCATAATGCTAGAAAGTTAAAAACTGTACCTTTTCATGATTTAGAGAAATATATGGATGAATCTTTTTATAAAGATAATAATTATATTGATTTAACATTAAATAATGAAGAGAGTAAGTGGCAAATATTCTCAGTTATGACTGTAGAAAAAGGTAATAATACTCATATGAAACTACATTTTACTGATCAAGAATGGATTAGCCATATTGATTGGCTAAAGAGTAATTCGTTATATGATACTAAAGTTGATGTTGGGGCTAATGATAATATTGTTATACTTCAAACTTGTAACTATAACCCAGAAAACACTTATTTACTTGTAAGTGCGAAGAAAATATAAGGAGGATTTTATGAAAATATTAAACAAAATATTAAACATTATTGTAGTTTTTGCAATAACAGTATCGAATTTTAGTTTTTTACCTACTGTTTTTGCGGAGGGAGAAACAAATGCAGAGCTTGCTGATGGACAAGTTGTAGGAGACTCAAAAGAAGCAGGCGGAACAACTAATCCAGGTGATGTTTATTTATCTAAAAAAGTTAGTGCAACTGATGAAGATGGAGTATATGATGTAACTTTAAAGACTAAAGGAAAGAATAAAGTTACAACTGAATCACAAGAAGTGCCTATTTATGCTGTTGTTGTATTTGATAGATCAGGAAGTATGCAGAATGATTATTGTAATTTTTTCAGTGCATTATTCAATGGATGTTCTTGGGGACAATTTATTTATAAGTGGGATAATGCAGTAGCAGGTGCGAAGGAATTTGCTAGAACTTTATTAAATACTTATAGTAAAGCAGAAATATCTTTAGTAACATTTGCAACTAATGTTTCATCTACTGAGTTTGCAAATAGAAATTTAGATAATGCAAATTTTGGTAGTCCTGGTGGTAACACAGAAATTGGAAAAGCTTTAAGGGAAGCAAATAGATTATTAGATAGTGCTCCTGCTTCAGCTAATAAGTATATTGTAGTTATTAGTGATGGTGCGCCTACTGATGGAAATGCATATGTTACTCAAGCTAATTATGCAAAGGAACAAGGATATGAAATATTTGCTATTGGATATGAAGATGAAGGTACAGCTTTAAAGAACATGGTTTCTGATCCTAAAAACACACATTATTCTGATGGAAATGCATTTAATATTTCTGAAGTATTTTCAAATATTATAGATAATATTGAAGTAATAACGCCAGCTGCAACAAGTGCAACATTATCAGATGTTATTGGAGATAATTTTGAATATGTTGAAGGTAGTGCAAAACTAGATGGAAATGCAGTTACTCCAACTATTGATGGCAAAAAAGTATCATATTATATTAATGAAGTTAATGAAACAGAAAAGATATTTACATTTAAGATTAGATTAAATAATGTAGATGCTCCAGGATTATATGATACTAATGGAGAAGCAAAAGTTGAATATCCTGATGGACCTGTTGTTATTAATGACACTCCACAAGTTAATGTAAAAGGATATACTTATAAAGTTAATTATCTTGAAGATGGAACAAATACTGTTTTAGAAACTCAAGAAGTTAGAATAGATAAGTTAAGAAATAAAACTTATAGTGAGAATGCAAAAGAAATAGCAGGTTATAATTATGATGCTGCTACTAAAGAGATTACAATAAGTGAGGATAATCAAGAAATAAACTTCTATTATACAAAGAAGACAGATTATAACTATACTGTAAACTATTTAGAACAAGGTACAAATGAAGTATTACATACTGCAAAACCAGTATCTAATAAAACATATAAAGAAACTATTACTGAGACTGCAGAAGTAATTTCTGGATATAATGTAGTAGGTAGTGAGACTCAAGAATTTGTTCTTGATGAATATAATAAAGAGATTAACTTCTACTATACAAAGAAAAATAATCTTGTATATACAGTAGAGTATTATAAAGATGAAGTTTTAAATGATGTAGCTCACTATATTAATAGTAAGGAATATGGTAATAAGACATATAAAGATTCTATTACATCTGATATGATTGATGTAAATATGTTTAAACCATCATTTGGATATCAAGATGGTGTTATAAAAACTACAATGCCATATGAAATAATTGATGGTAGAAATGTAATTCAAGTATTATATAATAAGAGAAATGATTTACAATATACTGTTAAATATGTAGATAGTGTAACTAAAGAAGAAATTATTAATTCTGAATTAAGAGATAATAAAACATATTTAGAAACATATGAAGAAACAGCTAAAGATGCGCCATTTGGATATAATGCGGCTGCTGAGGCTACTAAATCAATTACTCTTACAGATGATAATATGACTTTAGTATTTGAATATTCTAAGAAGAATGATTTCAATTATATAGTAAAATATGTTGATAAGGATACTAAGGAAGAGATTGCAGAAAGAAAGACTAAAGGTAATGTAACTTATAATAGTGAGATTACTGAAACTGCAAAAGATATTACAGGATATAATCTAGAAGGAGAAAATACTCAAACATTTAATGTAGATGAGTATGATAAAACAATTACATTTGAATACTCAAAGAAAACAGATTATAATTATATTGTAAAATATATTGATAAGGATACTAAAGAAGAAATTTCAGAAAGAAAGACTAAAGGTAATGTAACTTATAATAGTGAAATTACTGAAACTGCAAAAGATATTACAGGATATAATCTAGAAGGAAATAGTACTCAAACATTTAATGTAGATGAGTATGATAAAACTATAACATTTGAATACTCAAAGAAAACAGATTATAATTATACTGTAAACTATTTAGAACAAGGTACAAATGAAGTATTACATACTGCAAAACCAGTATCTAATAAAACATATAAAGAAACTATTACTGAGACTGCAGAAGTAATTTCTGGATATAATGTAGTAGGTAGTGAGACTCAAGAATTTGTTCTTGATGAATATAATAAAGAGATTAACTTCTACTATACAAAGAAAAATAATCTTGTATATACAGTAGAGTATTATAAAGATGAAGTTTTAAATGATGTAGCTCACTATATTAATAGTAAGGAATATGGTAATAAGACATATAAAGATTCTATTACATCTGATATGATTGATGTAAATATGTTTAAACCATCATTTGGATATCAAGATGGTGTTATAAAAACTACAATGCCATATGAAATAATTGATGGTAGAAATGTAATTCAAGTATTATATAATAAGAGAAATGATTTACAATATACTGTTAAATATGTAGATAGTGTAACTAAAGAAGAAATTATTAATTCTGAATTAAGAGATAATAAAACATATTTAGAAACATATGAAGAAACAGCTAAAGATGCGCCATTTGGATATAATGCGGCTGCTGAGGCTACTAAATCAATTACTCTTACAGATGATAATATGACTTTAGTATTTGAATATTCTAAGAAGAATGATTTCAATTATATAGTAAAATATGTTGATAAGGATACTAAGGAAGAGATTGCAGAAAGAAAGACTAAAGGTAATGTAACTTATAATAGTGAGATTACTGAAACTGCAAAAGATATTACAGGATATAATCTAGAAGGAGAAAATACTCAAACATTTAATGTAGATGAGTATGATAAAACTATTACATTTGAATACTCAATCAAGACTGATTTATCTTATACAGTTAATTATTATGATAGAACTAATAATGAATATTTAGGATATATTAAGAATAACGGTATGACATATAAATCATTAGTTGATATTGATGATATTGATGTTAACTTTAAAAGACCTAATGGGTATAAAGATGGTGTTGTTGAAACAGAATTGCCTTATATGATTATTGATGGGGAAAATATTATTGATGTATTCTATAGTATTAAGGATGATTTAACTTATCGTGTAGAATACTATTATGATAATGTTATTGATGATAGTAAAACAGAAGAATATGAAAATATTGTTTATGGAACTATTATTAATAAATATCCAGATAAATTAACTGATGGATATAAATTTGATAAAGATTCTGGTGAACTTGTAGTAACTGATGATAAGGATAATGTTATTAAGGTTTACTATACTAAGATAGAAGAAGAAATTGCAGCTCCAAATACTGGTGTTAGCGCTAAAGATTATCTATTCTTAATCTTAGGCATGTTACCACTTGGATTATTATCAATAAAAAGAGAACTTGATAAAGTATCTATTATGAAATAAGCATAGGAATTATGCTTTTTTTCTTTGGTTTTCTTTGACTTTTACTTTTTTAACATGTTATAATGACTCTGGTGGTAAAATGGTAAAATACAATGAAGATTCTATTAAAGTACTAGAAGGATTAGAAGCTGTAAGAAAAAGACCTGGTATGTATATTGGATCTACTGATAAAAGAGGACTGCATCATCTAGTATGGGAGATAGTTGATAATAGTATAGATGAAGTAATAAATGGATTTGGTAAAAGAATTAAAATAACTATTCATAGCGATTCAAGTGTAAGTGTAGAAGATGAAGGTAGAGGAGTGCCGGTTGGACTACATAAAACTGGTAAGTCTACACCTGAAGTAATATATACAGTACTTCATGCTGGAGGTAAGTTTGAATCTAGTGGGTATACTGTATCAGGAGGACTTCATGGAGTAGGAGCTTCAGTAGTTAATGCTTTATCAAAATGGATGCGTGTAACTATTAAAAGAGATGGTTATGAATATGCAATATCATTTAAAGATGGTGGTAAACTAGATACTCCGCTTACTAAAGGAATGAAAACTAGTAAAACTGGTACTAGTGTTAGATTTATGCCAGATGATACAATATTTTCAACTACGCATTTTTCGTTTTCAACTATATGTGAAAGAATGCAGGAAAGTGCATTTTTACTTGAAGGACTTACTATTGATATAGTAGATGAAATTGATGGTAGAAGTGAAAGTTATTGCTACGACAATGGATTAAAATCATTTATTGAATATATTAATGAAGATAAAGCAGCTCTACATAATGTAGTACAATTTGAGGGTATTAAAGATAAGATTGATGTTAAAGTGGCATTCCAATATACAGATACATATTCTGATAATATTATATCTTTTGTAAATAATGTAAAAACATCTGATGGTGGTACTCATGAAGTAGGATTTAAAACAGCTATTACTCGTGTATTTAATGATTATGCAAGATCTAATGGTTACTTAAAGGCTAAAGATAAGAACTTAGAAGGACCTGACACTAGAGAAGGTATTACTGCAGTATTATCTATTAAGATACCTGAGGCATTACTTCAGTTTGAAGGACAAACTAAGTCTAAGTTAGGTACACCTGAAGCTCGTAATGCAGTAGAGTCTGTAGTTAGTGAGAAATTACAATTTTTCTTAGAAGAGAATAAAGCTATAGCTACTAAAATAGTAGAGAAGATGGTTAAGAGTAAACAAGTGCGTGAGGCTGCACGTAAAGCTAGAGATGAAGCTAGAAATGGTAAATCTAAAAATAAAATAGAGAAGAACTTATCTGGTAAGTTATCTCCTGCACAAAGTAAGAATCCTAAGAAAAATGAACTGTTCCTAGTTGAGGGAGATTCAGCAGGTGGTTCTGCTAAAGGGGGACGAGACCGTAAGTTTCAAGCGATACTTCCACTTCGTGGTAAGGTAATTAATACTGCTAAAGCATCACTTACTGATATACTTAAAAATGAAGAGATTAATACAATGATTCATACAATTGGAGCTGGTGTTGGATCTGACTTTACAGTAGAAGATTCTAATTATGATAAAGTAATTATTATGACCGATGCCGATGTTGATGGTGCGCATATTCAAATACTATTACTTACATTTTTCTATTATTATATGAGAGGTTTAATTGAACAAGGTAAACTTTATATTGCTTTACCTCCTTTATATAAACTTGATTATGGTAAGAAACACTTTTATGCTTATACTGATGAAGAGTTAGAAACTATTAAGAAAGAAAACAGTGGTAAGTATTCTATACAAAGATATAAAGGTCTTGGTGAGATGAATGCAGATCAACTTTGGGAAACTACAATGAATCCCGATACTCGTAGTTTAATTAGGGTTAATATTACTGATGCTGCACTTGCTGAAAAAAGAGTTAGTGTACTTATGGGAGATAAAGTAGAACCTAGAAAAGAATGGATAAATAGAAATGTTGAATTTACAATGGAAGATAATTATAGAGCGTAGGTGATTTATTGAATATATTAAGTGCTAATAGTAAAAAAGGAATAGGTAAATATAATAATGATATTATAAACTATACTAATGATTTTTGTTATGTTATAGATGGCGCAACAGCATTATTTAATGATAACTTATTTTTTGAAACTTCTGATTTATATGAATATATGCAATTACTAAAATCCAATATAGTTTATTCTGAATCAATTCAAAATAGTTTAATTAAGGGGATTATTAAAAGTAATAATTTATTAACAGAAATTACTAAGTATAAGGAATATGAATTACCTACATTTACAATAGCTGTTGTTAAAGAAGAAAAAGAATATTATAATCTATATTTATTATGTGATTGTTTGATATCAATTCTATATAAAAATGGCGATATAGAGAATATAGAAGATCATAGATTTGATGAAACGAAAATAAAATGTAGAAAAGAAACTGCTGTGATAAATAAATTAGAATTATCTCTGGAAGAAAAAATAGAATTAAAAAGACCTATTTGGAGAAAGTATAGAAAATTTGCTAATAGAAATAATGGGTATCCAGTTGGTTCAACGAATCCTAATAGTATAAATAATGGATTGTTAAAAAAAGTATGTAAAAAAGATGTAGATAAAATAATTATATGCACAGATGGTTTTTATAATAAATTAGGTATTCCTAATAATAAAGAATATTTTGAAAAAGAGTTAATAGAGAAAAAATTATTAAATTTAGATAATAATGATGATTTAACATACATATTGATAGATAATAAATGAGTTGATGGGGATATTATTAGATGATTTAGTTGAAATTTCTTCAAAGAAAAAATATAGTTATAAAGGTAATTTAATAATGCTAGAAATAATGTCAAATTCATTTGATGAAAATGAAGTACATGAAACAAGTAAGTAGGTGTTTAGATGTTAAAAGAACAAATAGAAAAATATGTACCATATAATGAACAAGAACAAATGGATAAAGAACAATTCTTAGAATTTATTAATAGTTTTGATGATGTATTAACGAGAAATAATATTTTTGGACATTTTACATCTTCAGCTTTTGTAGTTAATAAAGATAGAACCAAAATGGTAGTTGTCTATCATATCATAAATGATGGTTGGGCATATCCTGGTGGACACGCTGATGGCATTGATGATTTACTTTCTGTTGCAGTTCGTGAAGTAGAAGAAGAAACTGGGCTTAAAGCAAAAGTATTAGATGAAAACATATTTGCGATTAACTCTAATCCAGTAATTGGACATGTGAAACGAGGAAAATATGTATCATCCCATATACATTTAGATTGTGTATATTTAATGGAAGCTGATGATAAAATACCACTTGTTTATAGAGATGATGAATCTAAAGGTGTTAAGTGGGTTGATTTTAAAGATGCTTATGATGAATCATTTTGTGATTTTATAAGGCCAGTACACAAGAAATTAATAAAAAAACTAAATAATAGAGGTGTTTAAATGGAGGATATATTAAAAAGAATACAAGATTATGCATTAGAGGAAATCATGGGTGATCGCTTTGGTAAGTATGCTAAAGAGATTATTCAAGATAGAGCTATTCCTGATGTAAGAGATGGATTAAAACCAGTACAAAGAAGAATTCTATATGCAATGTATAAAGCAGGTAATACGCATGAAAAAGGTTATATTAAATGTGCGGCAACTGTTGGAGATGTGCTTGGTAAGTTCCATCCACATGGCGATTCTTCTGTATATGATGCAATGGTACGTATGAGTCAGTGGTGGAAGCAGAATGAAATACTAATTGATATTCATGGTAATAATGGTTCTATGGATGGAGATTCTGCAGCTGCATATCGTTATACTGAAGCACGTTTATCCAAAATTAGTAGTGAACTTTTAAAAGATTTAGAAAAAGATACTGTTGCTTGGGCTCCTAACTTTGATGATAGATTTCTAGAGCCTACTGTACTTCCAGCTAAGTTTCCTAATTTACTAGTTAATGGTACTAATGGAATAAGTGCAGGATATGCAACTAATATTCCACCACATAATTTAGGCGAAGTAATAGATGCGACTATTAAAAGAATTGATAGTCCAAATTGTAGATTAGATACTATTCTTGATATAGTAAAGGGTCCTGACTTTCCAACTGGAGGAATAGTAGAAGGTAAGAAAGGTATAATAGATGCCTTTACTACTGGACGTGGTAAAGTAATAGTTAAGAGTAAATGTGAGTTTGTAAAAGAAAAAGGTAAAGAACAAATTATAGTTACTGAGATTCCTTTTGAAGTAAATAAGGCTAACCTTGTAAGTAAGATTGATGCAATTAGAATCGATAAGAAGATTGAAGGCATTAGTGAGGTTAGAGATGAGACTGATAGAGATGGACTTCGTATTGCGATAGATTTAAAAAGTAATGCGAATAAAGAAATGATTCTTAATTATTTACTTAAGAATACTGAATTACAAGTTTCATACTCATATAATATGGTCGCAATAGTTAATCGTAGACCAGAAACATTAGGTATTATACCTATGCTTGATGCTTATATTGCTCATCAAAAAGAAGTAGTTAGACGTAGAAGTGAGTTTGATCTTAGAGCTTACGAAAAAAGATTACATATTGTAGATGGATTTTTAAAAATGATATCTATATTAGATAAAGTAATTAAGGTAATACGTTCTAGTAAGAATAAGTCTGATGCGAAAGATAACTTAGTTAAAGAGTTCGATTTTACTGTTGAACAGGCTGAAGCTATAGTTACTTTACAACTATATAGATTAACTAATACAGATGTAGTAGCTTTAGAAGAAGAAAAAGAAAAACTAGAAAAATTTATTGCTGCATTAAAACAAATATTATCTGATGAAGATAAATTACATGAAGTAATGAAGCATGAGTTAAGAAAAATAAAGAAAGAATATGCAACAGATAGGAAAACTGAGATTAGAGATGAAATAACTGAGATTAAGATAGATACTACTGATATGATTCCTAAGGAAGATGTTATTGTAATGGTAACACACGAGGGTTATGTTAAACGTAGTTCAATAAGAAGTTATCAATCTAGTGAAGCATCTCCTACATTAAAAGAGATGGATTATGTAATTGGTTTATATGAATTAAATACATTAGATACATTACTTGTATTTACTGATTTAGGAAACTACTTATATATTCCTGTATATGAACTACCTGATTTAAAATGGAAAGATTTAGGTAAACATGTAAGTAATATTGTTAAGATGAGTGCGGATGAACATGTTGTGTCTGTAGTTCCTGTAGCTGATTTTAATACTGAAAAAGTAATTACGATGTTTAGTAAAAATGGTATGATTAAAAGATCATTACTAAGTGACTTTAAAGTTAATAGATATAATAAACCATTATGTTCTATGAAATTAAAAGGTGATGATTTAGTAGTATCAGTTACTGATAAAGTAGGTAGTGAAGTATTTATTACAACACGTAATGGTATGTCTTTAAGATATGATATTAATGAAGTAGGTATTGTTGGAGTTAAAGCATCTGGAGTTAAGGCTATATCTTTAAAAGATAATGATAATGTTGTTAGTGGAGATGTATATAATGGTGAGGATTACGTACTTGTTCTAACTGATAAGAGTACTGCTAAAAGAGTTAAAGTATCTGAATTTGAAAAAACTTCTAGAGCTAGACGTGGTGTGCAAATAATAAGAGATGTAAAAACTAATCCTTATCATATTATTAATAGTTTTATTATTAATAATAAAAATAACATAGGTATTATATTTAAAGAAGATATTGAGTATAAGAAAGTAACAGATATACCAATACTAGATAGATATTCAACTGGTAATAGTTTATCTAACCAAGCAATAAATGGTATGTTTATAGGAGTTAGTATTATTAATCCTAAGGAGATAAAAGAAGAGGTTAAAGAAATATCATTAGAGTCTATTGATGATAAAATTATGACGATTGATGATTTTCTTAAAGATATTGAAAAATGATAAGAAAACCAAGAAATCAAGTTGAATTTCTTGGTTTTTAGTTGTAAAAAATTGTTGATTATGTTATTATCATTTGGAAGGACGTGATATTATGTTTCCTAATTTATTAGAAGCAAAAAAAAGAACTAATAATGAAGTTAAAAATTATAAATATACAAGGTGTAATGATTATAATAATATAGGTATTAATAAAAAATATTATATTAAAACTTATGGTTGTCAGATGAATGTCCATGACAGTGAGAATATAAAAGCACTCTTAGAAGAGATGAGTTTTAGTGAGACTGATTCTATGGAAGATGCTGATTTAATCATACTTAATACTTGTGCGATAAGAGAAAATGCCCATAATAAAGTATTTGGTTTCTTAGGTAGAGTAAAACACTTAAAAGAAGCTAAGCCAGATATTATCACAGGTATTTGTGGTTGCATGGCACAAGAAGAAAATGTAGTAAGTGAGATTAAAAATAAATATAAATGGGTAGATATTGTATTTGGTACACATAACTTATCTGAATTACCTCGTATACTAAATGATTCTATTAAAAATAATAAGCAAGAAATAGAAGTATTAAGTATTGAAGGAGATATTATAGAAGATATTCCAGTAAAAAGAGATTCTAAATATAAAGCTTGGGTTAATATTATGTATGGATGTGATAAATTTTGTACTTATTGTATAGTTCCATATACCAGAGGAAAACAACGTAGTAGGAATCCTTTAGATATAATTAGAGAAGTAGAAAAACTAGTTCAAGATGGTTACAAAGAAGTAACACTTCTAGGACAGAATGTTAATGCATATGGAAAAGATTTAGGTATTAATTACTATATGGGTAATTTACTTAAAGATGTTGCAGAAACTGGTATTGCTCGTGTTAGATTTGTAACAAGTCATCCTTGGGACTTTACTGATGAAATGATAGATATTATAAAAGAATATGATAATGTTATGCCATATATACACTTACCTTTACAAAGTGGATCAGACCGTATATTAAAATTAATGGGTAGAAGATATACTAAAGAATCATACTTAGAATTATTTAATAAATTAAAAACTATTCCTAATGTTTCTATTACTACAGATATAATAGTAGGATTTCCAGGAGAGACTGAAGAAGATTTTGAAGAAACTTTAGATGTAGTAAATAAATGTAAATATGATTCAGCATTTACATTTATCTTTTCTCCAAGAGAAGGAACTCCTGCAGCTAAAATGAAAGATGATGTAACACTTACTACTAAGAATGAAAGATTACAGAGATTAAATGAGTTAGTTAATAAGTATGCAAACTTAAATAATCAAAAATACTTAAATAAGATAGTAGATGTATTAATTGAAGATAGGTCTAATAAAGATGGATACTTAATGGGTTATACAGATACTATGAAATTAGTTAATGTTAAATGTGATGATTCTTATTTAGGTAAATTAGTTAAAGTTAAGATTAATGATATTAAAACATGGAGTCTAGATGGCAAGTTAGCGGAATAAATGTTCAATAAAATTAGGAAAAGTTGCACAACAAAATACAGAAAAGTTGCACAACAAAATACAGAAAAGTTGCACAACGTTTATAAATTTTATTTGCGCAAATTAAAATTTTATGATATTATGTATATAGATGAGCAAAGCTCATATAATAAAAAAAGGATACGTTTGATTATCCGAATCAGACGCTTCCTCAAAAATTTTGGGTTTGCATCTGAGACAACTTTGTTGAATCAGATGCTTTTACTTATCTAACGATAAGCACTAGTACTACTATAAGTAATATTATTATTACTAATAATAGAAATATTAAAGCAAACAGAATTTTTTCTCTGTTAATATACTTCATATTGTACCTCCTATATATTAAGATAAAGACCAAAGTCCCCTGATAATAATAGGAGGAAGCATCTGAATTCAAACGTATCCGGGTACATTATATCACAAATTAGATGAGTAGTGCAACTAAAATTAGGTAAGATAATTGTAAAAAGTGAAGAAATTGTCAATATAGGGTTGACTTTTTTTTTTTTTTTTTTTTTAGTAAACTAATATCAGAAGGTAAGGTGATGCAAGATAGTATTGTAAAACGTATAAAAGTGTAATCATGGTATACACTAAAAACAGAACCCATGGAATTATAAAGAAAGAAGGTAATTTATGTTAAAAAGTAAGAAAAACGCTTTTACTCTTATAGAGTTAATAGCAGTATTAGTAATTATGGCAATAATTGCTTTAATAGTAACTCCGTTAGTTATGTCTATAATTAGAAAAGCAAGAATATCTGCAGATAAAAGAAGTATTGATGCATATGGTAGAAGTATCGAACTTGCAATCGCAGGTTATTTACTAGATACAGGAAGTTTCCCAACAAGTGTAGGAGAGTTAACTATTGAATACTCTGGTAATGAAGTAGTATGTACAACAACACAAATCAATGCTGATTCTAGTGTATATCTAGCAGGATGTACAGTTAATGGTAGAAGTGTAGAAAATTACACATATGGAAAGTATGAAACACCTACCTATACAGCATATCATGTAGGAGACCATGTATCATATAATGGTATTACATACTATGTAATAGAAGACTCTGATACTACTAATAATACAGTTAAACTATTAAAAGAAAATCCACTTACAAAAACGGAAATGGATAATTTAAATTTAACTGGTATTACTATTGAAGAAGAAAATGGATATGGTAGAGTTCGATATGGGGAATCAATTGGATATTCAACTTCTACAATTAAGCAAGTAGTAGATGCATGGAAAAATGGTGCAGTTAAGGAAGGTGATCCAGCAACCGCAAGGTTAATTACATATGATGAACTTGTAGATAATTTAGGATATGTTGAAAGTGCAAAATCATGTACGATATCTTGTTGGTATAATAAACCTGAAGATACACCAACTTGGGTATATGATAGTAGTTATCACTATTCGACGATGAGCCAATTTCAAGACGTTCAGTACTTGTGGTATGTGGGAAACTATGGTACTCTTAGTGAGAACCCTCCCGGAAATAAAAATATGGTTCGTCCTGTCTTAGAATTAAACAAATCAGCTGACATTACTAAACTTGCTTCATAAAATAATAGATTAGTTCTATTATTTTTTTTCATGCATAGTATTATTTAGGTGATTTTATGCATACTATTGCTTTTCCTAAGATGGCTTTCTATGATGTTCCTGCTTTGTACTTATTTAGACATGTTACTAATTATAAGATTATTAAACCTATTATTAATTTAAACACTATGGAGACTGGTAGTAAGCATAGTCCTGATTTTGTGTGTGCGCCTTTTAAATATACTCTAGGCACTTTAATTAACGGATTAGAATTAGGTGCAGATATATTAATTCAGTTTGGTGGTGGATGTAGATACGGGTATTATGCATCATTACAAGAAGAGATACTAAAAGATTTAGGATATAAGTTTAAGATGTATAACTTGGTTACTGCAGGACATACTGATATTAAAAGAATATATAAAATTATTAAAGAGATTGATCCTAATATAAAACTTAGAAAACTAATTAGATATGGAATAGTAGCTATGAAGATGGTTAAGTATATGGATATTATAGATAATTATATTAGAGAGAATATTGGTTTTGAGGTAGTTAAAGATAGTTTTATAAAATTAAAAAAGAAGATGTTATACGATTTTTCTAAGTGTCGAGGTTTAATACATTTAAATAGATTGTATAGGAAGTATAAAAAAGAGTTTAAAAAGATTAAGATTAATAAACCTAAGGATTACTTAAGAGTTGGTCTTATTGGTGAGTTATATACTTTGATGGAGGAGAATGCTAATTACGGTTTGGAGTATGAGTTAGCGCGTCATGGTATTTCTATTACTAGATTTACTAATGTTACTTATTTATTATTAAAAAAAAGAAAGAAAGTTCGTAAGTATTTAAAAAGAATGAAGAATATTAAATATAGATTAGGGGCTGATGCACTTGATAATATATATCATACTCGTTACTTATGTAAGAAAGGATATGATGGGATAATACATATTAAATCTAGTTTCTGTACTCCGGAGATTGGTGCGATGCCACTAATAAATAAGATTGCAAAAAAGTATGAAGTACCTGTTATATTTTTTAGTTTTGATACTAATACATCTAAGGTAGGTGTAGAGACACGTATTGAAGCGTTTGTAGATATGATTAAGATGAAAAGAGGAATGTAGATGAAAAAGTGTTATTTAGGAGTAGATATAGGTTCAATATCAACTAAAGGGGTAGTTATAGATGAGAATAATAAGATAATTGCTAGTGAATACTTATGGACTGAAGGAAATCCTGTAGGAGCGGTTAAGAGATTGGTTAGTATACTTAAGAAGCAAGTAGGTAGTGACTATGTATTAAAAGGTATTGGTACTACTGGGAGTGCGAGAAAGTTAATTGGATTAATGCTTGGTACTAAGGCAGTTAAAAATGAAATAACTGCTCATGCGGTAGGGACTACATCTTTATATCCTGATGTTAGAACAATACTTGAAATTGGAGGACAGGATTCTAAGATAATACTACTTAACCATGGTATTATTACTGATTATGCGATGAATACATTATGTGCAGCAGGAACGGGTGCTTTTTTGTCTAGTCAAGCTAAGCGAATTGGTGTTGATATAAATGAGTTTGGTTCTATGGCGTTAGAAAGTAATAATCCTGTTAAGATAGCCGCCCGTTGCACGGTTTTTGCTGAATCTGACTTAATACATAAAGCTCAATCTGGATACGAGATTAAAGATATAGTTGCTGGACTTTGTAAAAGTATAGTTTTAAATTATTTAAATAATGTAGGTAAGGGTAAAAAGATTAAAGGTCCTATTATATTTCAAGGTGGAGTTAGTAAGAATAAAGGAGTAGTTAAGTTTTTTAAAGAAGTACTTGGTGAAGACATTATCGTAGATGAGAATAGTCATCTAATGGGGGCCTTAGGTATTGCGATTATTTCTAAAAAGTATGAAACTGATAAAATTTATAGTTTTGATGTTAATGATATTAAGTTTGTAACTAAAGGACATGAGTGTACGGGATGTACAAATAATTGTGAAGTATTAAAAATATATAAAAATGATGAACTTGTTGATGCTTGGGGTAATAGATGTCCTCGTGGTGTGTTAAATTAAGTGTTGGATTATAGTCTAAAAGAAAAGCTAATAGTTGATGTTATGCTTGCTTTTTTTCTTTTTTAAATGATATAATTACTTATAGATTTGTATGTAGTTAGGGTGGTTTATAATGAATTCAAAAAATGTAGATAGAACAAAAATTACGCCAATGATGAGACAATATTTATCTATTAAAGATGAAAATCCTGGAGTAATTATATTATTTCGTTTAGGAGACTTTTATGAAGCTTTCTTTGAAGATGCTAATCTGTTATCTCGCGAACTTGAGTTAACTTTAACAGGTAGATCAGCAGGACTTGAAGAGAGAGTTCCAATGTGTGGAGTACCTCATCATGCTGTTAACGTATATATAGAAAAATTAGTTGAAAAAGGATATCGTGTTGGAATTTGTGAACAACTTGAAGATCCAAAAGAAGCAACAGGTATAGTAGAGAGAGGTCTTACTCAAATTATTAGTAAAGGTACTGTAATAGATTCTGAATCGTTAGATGAATCTGAATTTAACTATATTGGAAATATTATGGATTTTAATGATATTTATACTGTTTGTTATACAGATATTACTACTGGTGTTATAAATGTTGAAAGTATTAATCATAATAGTGTTAATCTAGTTAGTGAGATAGTATCCCTTGGATTAAAAGAAGTAGTAGTTAGTGATACATTTGATAAAAATGTTATTGGTACATTAAAGAATCAGTTTAAAATATCTGTAACTTTTAGTAATGATTTATTAGATAATGATGATTATAAATATATATATGAAAGTATTACTGATTATAGATATATTAATACTATTAAACATTTACTTACTTATGTTACTAAGAGTAAGATGATGAATTTATCTCACTTACAAAAAGCAATAATTAAAGAAAATAATAAATACTTAAAGATGGATATTCATACTAAAAGAAATCTAGAATTAACAGAGACTTTAAGGTTAAAACAAAGACAATATTCATTACTTTGGTTACTTGATAAAACTAAAACAGCAATGGGTAGTAGACTTTTAAAAACTTATATTGAAAATCCTTTAATAGATATTACTGAGATTAATAAAAGATATGATATTGTAGAAAAGTTAGAGAGTGAGTTTATTCTTGCAGAAGATTTAAAAGGATTACTATATAATGTATATGATTTAGAAAGATTAAGTGGTAGAATAGCATTTAATAATGCAAATGGTAGAGACTTATTACAATTAAAAACATCACTTAGTGTTTTACCAGATATTAAAAATATATTAGATGCAATAGGTTTTAAAACTATTGATACACTATCTAATCTTTATAAGTTAATAGATGCTTCTATTTATGAAAATCCTCCAGTTGGAGTACATGAAGGATATTTAATTAAAGAAGGATATAATAGTGAACTTGATGAACTTAAGTCTCTTCGAACTAACGGAAAAGATTTTATAGCTAGATTTGAAGCAGAAGAAAGAGAAAAAACTGGTATTAAAACTTTAAAAGTAGGCTATAACCGTGTATTTGGATATTATATTGAAGTATCTAAAGGTATGAAAGATTTAGTAAAAGATGAGTATGGTTATGAAAGAAAACAAACATTAAGTAACTGTGAAAGATATATTTCCCCTGTACTTAAAGAAAAAGAAGCAATTATTCTAAATGCTGAAGAGAAGATTATTGAACTAGAATATGAATTATTCTGCAATATTAAAAATGAGATTAAGAAGTATATTCCAAAACTACAAGAGGTTGCTAAAACTATTAGTGAGATTGATGTATTATTATCATTTGCTTTTGTTTCACAGGAGAATAACTATATAAGACCAACACTTACTGATAAACATGTTATTAATATTAAAGATAATAGACACTCTGTAGTTGAGAAAGTATTAGATACTGAGTACGTACCTAATGATATAATAATGAATGAAGATACTAACATATTACTTATTACAGGACCTAATATGGCAGGTAAATCAACATATATGAGAGAACTTGCAATCACAGTAATTATGGCTCAGATAGGATGTTTTGTTCCTGCTAGTGAAGCTACAATGATGGTATTTGATTCTATATATACTAGAATAGGAGCTTCTGACGATTTAGTATCAGGTAAATCTACATTTATGGTAGAGATGAATGAAGCAAATAATGCTATTCAAAATGCAACTAGTAATTCTTTAGTATTATTTGATGAATTAGGACGTGGTACTGCTACTTATGATGGTATTGCTCTTGCTCAAGCAATCATTGAGTATATTCATGATAATATAAATTGTAAGATGTTATTTTCAACTCATTATCACGAATTAACTACACTAGATAAGAAATTAAAATATTTAAAGAATGTTCATGTTAGTGCCTATGAAGAAGATGGTAAGATTACTTTTTTACATAAAATTAAAGATGGTAGTGTTGATAAGAGTTATGGTATACATGTAGCTAGACTTGCAGAATTACCAAATAAACTAATTAAAAGAGCAGATGAAATACTTAAACACTATGAAACTAATACTAATAAGAAAGATAAAAAAGAAATAGTTCAAGAATCATTAGTGTTTGAGAGTGAACCTAGTCAAGTTGAAGAAGAGATAAAAAAATTAGATTTAGCTAATATGACTCCAATCGAAGCGTTAAATATATTATATAAATTAAAAGAAAAACTTTAAAAAACAAATAAAATATGATATTATGTATATAAGGTAGATGATATTATGAAGAAAATATTATATTTATTTGTTTTTTTGTTTAGTTTATTATTTCTTAATTATAAAGTATTAGCTTGGAGTGAGTATAAAATAGGAGATATAGTACCTATTAATGAAATGGACTTTTATGTAATAAAGGATAGTGGTAGTAATGAAGATAGTGTATCTTTGTTAAAGAAAGAACCACTAAGTGTTGATGAAGTAAATAAGTACGGAAAAGGGCATATAAATAATTATGCTGGATTTACCCCTGATAATCCTAATTATCAAAAAGCTTATGATATTCACGGTTATGGCATAATCCAATATTATTCAAGCGAAACTTGTGGAATGATTGATCCATTTAATGCGCAATTTGAAAATTGTAAAAATGATTATGCATCAAGCGATATTAAGTATGTAGTGGATGCTTGGGCAAATGATAATTTTCAAGATGGACTTAAGGAAGCTAGACTTATAACAATTGAAGAAATAAAGAGCATTGTAGAATTTGAAGAATATAGGCCATGTGGTGATAATTGTAATACTATACTAGAAAGAATCGGTGAAAAAACAAATTGGTTATATAATAAAGATTATTGCTATTGGACAATGAGTCTTTATGAAAACTCTAAGACTAATGTTTGGCGTGTTACTAATTATGGAACTCTTTATAATTATTTTGTTGGAAAGGTTCCTACAGGCAGTGATGCTAATGCAGTTCGTCCGGTTATAACTATTTCTAAAACTGCTTTAGGCGACAAAAATGAATCAGTTATAGAAGAAAATGTTAAAGAAAAAGAAAATAATATGACTGATAAATCAAATAATAGTAATGAAGTAGATAATACTAAGCTTAAAAATATGACTAGTACTAAAGTAAAAGTAGAAAACACTTACTTAAGGCAATCAATAGTTATAATGATAGTAGGATTTGTATGTGGTTGTGTTGGAGTAGTAGTACTATATATAATAAAAAACAAGAAAGGAAAAAATGAAAATTGTTGATCAATTAAATAGAATTATAAATAATTATGAAATCTATGAAGAAGCTGGTTACTTTGATTCATATTATAATGAACTTGCAAATTTTTTAGAAAAAAAATTAGTCAAATCTCCATTTAAAAAGAAAAACGCGCAAATACTAATTGAGCATATGGAAATTTTACTAAAATATACTTCATTTAATAATAATAATTGGGTGTTTTATTCTTCTTTAATAGATAATCATAAATTTTTTGATGCTTTAGCAGATAACATTGATAAATTTAGGTTTTCTGAGCATATTTGGGATGTGTTTCAGCCTTTAGCAACCAAGTATTCTGATTTATTTTTTTCAGATAAAATGATTAATAAGTTAAGTAAGCTAGATGTTGGAAGTATGAATTCTAACTCTATTTATGATGCTATGAATCATGAACAAAAGGAAAAATATATTAAATTACTTTATGAAAATAATAAACCAATATATATTTCTTTAGATAAAATGTCGAATGAAAGTTTGAGTTTGGTTAAAGAGCACATAATTCATTATTTAAAATATTCTAATGTATTCTTTTTAAAGGATGAGCTTAAAGAAGATAAAAAAGTTATGCCTAAAATTATTGATTATTTAGATAATAATCTTGAGTGTACAATAGACTCGATTGTAGCTATCACACAACCTGACTCTCAAGATTGTAAGGAATATCACACTTTAATTTCGTTATTGTTTGAAGATATATGTCGTAGTGAAAATGCAAATTTTTCAGAAATCGAGTATTTAAATAGTGGAGCTTTTTCAACTGTATTTGCTGTAAAAAATAAAGTAATTAAAATAAGTAAAAAGGATCGACAAACAAAAATGTTTCCTAATAATCCTTATATAGTTGCACCTCTTCTTAGACGTGAATTTATAGTTGATGGCTTTAAAGTGTTTATTGAAGTAACAGAAAGAGTAAAAACTGGTGAAATTGATGACGAGGAGTTATATAATTTATATAGAAATATTAGAAATTTAGGATTAATTTGGGGAGATGTTGCGTCAAGAAACACTGGACGATTAATAAGAGATAATAAGATTCATTGGGTAGAAGATATTAATCCTAGTGATGAAACGTTGGGATTTGAACCTTCTGTAAAAGATATTGTATTACCCGCTGGAAGTTTAGTTATTCTAGATGCAGATTTTATATATAAAGAAGGAGATCCTAATTTTGAGTACGTATCTAATTCATTATATTGTAAATTTGAAGAAAGATATCAGCACGAAAAAACTTATAAATCGTCTGACCATAGAGATAGTGTACATTTAAATTATTATAATGAACAAGGTCCTAGCCATAGAATGAAATAGATATTTGTTGTATAATTATTTTATAAGATTTAGAAAGAAGGAATAAGATGAAGAAAGGTTTTACTTTAATAGAGCTGCTTGCAGTAATAGTTATTATTAGTATACTTGTGTTAGTAATTCTTCCTGTAGTTACTAAGAATACTGAAGATAGTAAAGAAAGTGTATATAATAGTTTAATTAATAAAATACTTGTTGCATCTAGTGACTGGATGATTGAAAATTCTGATTTACTACCAGAAGAAGGAGAAAGTATTAGTATAACTTTAGGAATGTTACAATCTGGTGGATATATTAGTACAGATTTGAAAAATCCTAAAACTGATAATTTATTTCCGTCTGATATGGTTATAAATATTAACTATGTTAAAAGTAATAAAGATAATCCTAAATTAAAATATGGTAAATATAATGGTGATTATTCCATTGTAGTAGATACAAGTAGTGGTACTGAGATTAAAGATATTAAAGATGAATATACTGTAGTTGAGTTAAATCTTAGTGATACTGATGTTGATAGTATTGTTTATAAAGATAAAGATAATAATGATATTACTTTAAAAGAATATAGTATTCAATATGTAAGTAATGGTATTAATGTAGAGAAAGTAGATTCTTCTAAAGTAGGAATATATTATACATATTATACTAAATTAGATGGTAATAAGAAGTTTACTAGAGTATTTAATGTATCAGATACTAGCTTACCTGAGATTGTATTTCCTACTGAAGATACCGTAAGTATTAGCGTATCTACATTTGATTTATACAATAATGTAGAATGTAATGATAATAGTAATATATGTAATTTAAAGATTACTGAAGGTGAGAATGAGTTTTATACTGCTTTAAGTAATAAAACAAAAGGAAATTATGTTGTTAAATATGAAGCAAGTGATGCATATGGAAATAAAACAACTAAAAATAGAGTTATAGAGATTACTGAATAGAAGGCTTAAGTCTTCTTTTTGAATATATTATTGTATTCTTAAACATAATAGATTATAATATTTACATTAGTTTAATGAAACAGGAGGATTTATGAAAGTTCCATTAAGATTTCAAATGACTGAGACTGATAGTGGTAAAACTACGCTTTTAAATACCATTAGTTACCTATTTGATAGAGAAACTCTAGATAGTAGTTTGATAAAAAGTATATATAAACATACAATAAGTGAGAATAATGTACTAGTTAGTCAAGAAACAATATGTGATTTTGCTAAAAAGATATTAGATAAAAAAATACAACTTAGAACTATATAAATTTGATAAAGAAGAAGTAAATATTAAAAAAATAAAAGAGTATATGAAAGACGATAATACTATTATGATAATTCATGTTACTCTATTTGGTAAAAGCCATTATTGTCTTACTACTGGTATTGATGCTAATTACATCTATTTATTTGATCCTTACTATTTAGATGAAACTTATTTTGATGATTATAGAATGGTGGAATTAGTGTATGATAGTCCATTTAACTTTAATAGGAAAGTAAATATTAAAAGATTCAATAGTATGACTCTATCTGATTATTCACTAGGGCCTATAGAACATAGAGAGTGTTTAATAATTAAGAAATTATAGAAGGGATTATAACATATGAAGAAATACTATGGAGAAGAGTTTATAAATAAAATATATAAGAGTTTATTTGAAAGTGATATTGTAAAAAGAAGTGGTAAGGGAGCTAATAAGAATGAAGATGTATCTCTTTATTTTGATAGACTAGAAAGAATATCAAGAAAAACAATAGAACATGATAAGTATGATAAAATTAAAAGATATTATTATAAAAAATATGTTATAAGTGCAAATGATATACCAGATTCATATTTTAAAAATCAAGAACAAATTGCTTTAAATAGAGGATATGGTCATGTTCATTATGATGAAAAAACAAAAAGTAAAGAAAAAGAAATAATAGTAAAAGAACAAGAAGAATCACTAGATTCATGGCTTGATTATTTTGCAAGTAGTGATACAGAACACTATCCAACATGGTTTAAATATTTCTGTTTTCAAGGAATGATTAGAATAGGATACTTTGATAAAGAAAAAAATCAATACACAAAAAGAACAAAAAATACAATAAAGCCATTCATAGAAATAAATAGAGAAGCAATAGCTATGGTATATGATTTACTAATGAAGTATTTAAAAAAAGAATCATTAGGTGATAAATCATTAGAGCAATTGATAAATAGTGGAAGCTTTTCAAAAATGTATGCTTATTGTATAAGAAAATTAGATAGTATAAAGAAAAATTCTTTTAATAGTGATGATGGAATATGGAAAAAATATAATCAAGGAAGTAATCCTAATATATTATTTAATGATATACATGGAAAAGGAACTGGATGGTGTACAGCAGGGGGAATAGAAACAGCAAAAAAACATATAGATGGTGGAGACTTTTATGTATATTATACAAAAGATGAAAAAGGAGAATATACAAATCCAAGGATTGCAATACGCCTGGAGGCTAATTCTATAGCAGAAATACGTGGAATAGCAGAAAATCAAAATCTAGAATTAAATATGGAGAAAGTAGTAGAAGAAAAATTAAAGGAATTTTCAGATGCAGAAGCATATAAAAAGAAAGTAAAAGATATGGAAATGTTAACATATATCTATACAAAATGGCAACAAAAATTAGAGTTAACAAAAGAAGATTTACACTTTTTATATGAAATAGATTCTAAAATAATAGGTTTTGGATATAAAAAAGATCCAAGAATAAAGGAAATAATAGAAACAAGAGATAAGAAAATAGATTTTTCAAAAATATTTGATTGTAATCCAAATCAAATATCATTGACAGAAGAAGAAGCATTAAAAGGAAATATAATATATCATTATGGGGAACTTAATTTGGATTATTTAACAAGTGCTGAGGGCTTAACATTACCACAAAGTGTTGGAGGAAATCTATTTTTATCTAGTTTAACAAGTGCAGAAGGTTTAACATTACCCCAAAGTGTCGGAGATGATCTAGATTTAGAAAGTTTAACCAATGCCGAGGGTTTAACATTACCACAAAGTGTTGGAGGAACTCTATATTTAAGTTGCTTAACCAGTGCCGAAGGCTTAACATTACCCCAAAGTGTCGGAGGAAATCTAGATTTAAGAAGTTTAACCAGTGCAGAAGGCTTAACATTACCACAAAGTGTTGGAGGGAACCTAACTTTAATAAGATTAACAAGTGCCGAAGGATTAATACTTCCACAAAGTATTGAAGGTTTTCTAGATTTAGGAAGTCTAACAAGTGCGGAAGGATTAATACTTCCACAAAGTGTCGGAGGCTCTCTTGTTTTAGAAAGTTTAACCAGTGCCGAGGGCTTAACATTACCCCAAAGTGTCGGAAGACATCTATATTTATCTAGTTTAACCAGTGCAGAAGGCTTAACATTACCACAAAGTGTTGGAGGAACTCTATGGTTAAGAAGTTTAACCAGTGCGGAAGGCTTAATTATTCCAGATACATTAAATTGTGATTTATTTTGTCCTATAGCAAATAATGACATTAATATATTAAAAGAAATGTGTAAAAAAAATAATAAAAAGAAGTAATTAAAGAAAGGACTTAAAACATATGAAGAAATATTATGGAGAAGAATTTATAAATAAAATATATAAGAATCTGTTTGAAAGTGATATTGTAAAAAGAAGCGGTAAGGGAGCTAATAAGAATGAGGATGTATCTCTTTACTTTGATAGGCTAGAAAGAATATCAAAAAAAACAATAGAACATGATAAGTATTATAAAATAAAAAGATATTATTATAAAAAATATGTTATAAGTCCAAATGATGTACCAGATTCAT
>CAMVPJ010000005.1 GCA_947169395.1 uncultured Caryophanales bacterium | reverse complement strand
TCAAAACTTAGTCCGAAGTGCCTAATCTTTTTCAATTAGGAACGTCCCGCACTCCATTTTTATTATATCACATTTTTATTTATTCTTTTAGTTTTTTGTTTCCTTTTTCCAATTCTTTTAAACTAATTTCAGGTGTAGGTAAGTTTTCAGGCATAGTACCTCCTAATCTTTTAATACTATCTCTAACCTCTTTACCTACTTCATAATGTACAGAGTTTGCAGTATATTCATTATCTACATTATCTCTTTTTAATTTAGCATCTGTTTGAGCAATTCTAAATATATTATCTGCAAGTTCTTCACTACCCATATTATCTAGTATATCTTCTCTATATCTAAGTTTCTTTCTTTTAAATATATCATCAGCAGTTTCTCCATTATATAATCCTTTATATCCTGCATTATGAAATCTAGCTAAGTCTTTCACACCACTTTTTAATGCAGTTCTATTTAAATTATAATTACCTTTTTTAGCTTGCTTGCTTCTATATATTCTTTTATCATCTTCAGTAAGCATACTATATTCTTCTTCACTGATTTCTTGTTTTCTAGTTTGGATTGCAAAGTAAGTTTGAGCAAGTGAAATTGCCTTTTTTCTTGAATCACCATTTTGAGCAATTAAATAACAAGCATATCGAGATAATTTGTAATCATCAACTTTTCTTTTACCACCTTTACCGATATTTATCAATTTCCCGACCCTGGGAAAATGTTCATTAACATTATATCCACTATTATCACACGCAATTTTTGCATTCTCTATAGCATTAGAAAACCGTTCCCACTTACTATATTCAAGCAATGGCATTAACTCACGAGCAAGCCAATACTCATTACCATCCTCATCTATATGTTTTATATCTTCAAATAAATTCTCTTTGTATTCTTTTATTTCATTCATTCTATCTTCCATCAATCAATTACAAGTAGTAACTTCTTATTTATTATTTTTAATCTTAAACTCAATACTACCATCTTCGTCTGTTCTATATACTTTTGAATCTTCTAAATTATCTAATGCTTCTTTATTAGGATGACCATATCTATTATTCTTTCCAACGCTAATCAAACTATATTTAGGTTTTATATTATCAATAAAATACTTACTACTACTTGTCTTACTTCCATGGTGTCCTACTTTTAGAATATCTATATCACCTATATCATATGTATCATTAATATCGTTTTCTCTAATACTACTTGCATCCCCCATCAGTAAAAACTTATAACTATCTAACTTAAAATATAGAACATTAGAATTATCATTTTCATTATCATACTCTTTAGTGTTTAAAAAGTACAAAGTATTATTATTAATCTTCAAATTATCTAATCCAATATAATACTTAATATTCTTTTTTTCTAAAACACTTATAATACTAGATTCAATACTATTAATATCTCCAATATTAAATACTACATTGTCTACTTTATAGTTATTAACTAAACTAATCACTTCTCCTAAGTGGTCATTATCGCCATGTGGTGACTATCAGTTATGCACACGAATTAATAGAATTAAAAAAGCATCATTCGATACTTTAATTATTGTTTTCTAACCTTACTGTAATAGCTATTTATTCGATAATTTAATTCTTCAGGTGTTTCATTTCTATCATAACTAGGAGGATAAAATCCTAGTTTACCATTTAATATGTTTAAAGTTGGAATAATATGTTCTTCTTGCAATCCACGATATAAATCTAAAAATACTTGATGTTCTTGAAGTTCTTCCCCTATCAACTCATCGTCAAGAATAACATATTGATCTACTTCGTGTTCTTGAAGATATTTCTCAATTTCTAATGTTCTATTTGTATCTACCAACGGAGTTAAGTCATATATCTGTATACCTAATTCATTTAAGAATTTCACATAGTTATTATAAAAATTTGATTTATAATAATCCACTTTATCAAAGCGTTGCAAACCATATTTATTACTTGTAGTGGCAATAATTTTTGCACCAGAAATATCAGTAATCTTTTTTAATATCATTGCGTTTTCTATAGATACTCCATCAATTTGATACCAGTTGTTAATTACACCATCAAAATCTAAAAATATACATTTCATAAAAATCACCATTTCAACTTATTATATCATACTAATTCATATTCTCTAGCAATTATTCTATCATCAGAACAATATTTAATTACATATTCATTATCTTGTTTACAAATTATTATTCCTACTGTATCATTCTCTTCCATTGTTTTAATATTTTTATCAATGTAATTCATATAAGTCATAATCTGCCCTGTATATTCTTTCCTAAGCTCAGTTACTTTTAGTTCAACCACTACATAACATTTATATTTAATATTATAAAGAAGTAAATCTATATAATTATATCTATTACCAAATTTAATAGGATATTCACTTTTTATAAATGTAAATCCTGTTCCTAACTCTTCTAAAAAGTTTTCTATATCTTCCAGTATTAATTTTTGTAATACTTTTTCTGACACAATTTCTTTGCTTCTATTATTTTTTATTTGAATAGGATTCTTTATAAAATCAACTACATTGGATTCATTCTGATTCATCAAATTATTTTTAGTAGATTCTGGCAATCTTTCATATTCATTTGATTTTATTTTTACTCTAAGCTGTCTAATTGATAAATTTTGTTGTTCACAAATTTTTATATAATATGCAATTTTATTAATATCATTAAATCTTAAAATTTCATCGTAGTGACTCCATGATAATTTTGCCGACAGTGTCGGCAATTTTCCTTCAAATACGAAATTATAATATTTCATCATTTTATATAATAATCTAACACTATAATTTTTATTTAAATCATATTTTAACTTTTGTGAATATTCTTTTATTATTCCTTCACCATAATTTTTACCTGCTTCACTTAATATTTTTCCAACATTATAGTAAGAATTTAAATCACTTCTATTAATTGAATAATTCTTAACTGTTTTGTTTATCTCATTATTTATTAATTCATTCTTTATCTCATTATAATAATTCATATTGCTCCTTCCTATGGACTACATGTTTCTATCTTTAATTTATTATTTTTAATTTTAAATATAATACTACCATCTTCATCTGTTCTATATACTTTTGAATCTTTTAAGTTATATAGTGTTTCTTTGTTTGGGTGTCCATACCTATTATTCTTTCCAACACTAATCAAACTATATTTAGGTTTTATATTATCAATAAAATACTTACTACTACTTGTCTTACTTCCATGGTGTCCTACTTTTAGAATATCTATATCACCTATATCATATGTATCATTAATATCGTTTTCTCTAATACTACTTGCATCCCCCATCAGTAAAAACTTATAACTATCTAACTTAAAATATAGAACATTAGAATTATCATTTTCATTATCATACTCTTTAGTGTTTAAAAAGTACAAAGTATTATTATTAATCTTCAAATTATCTAATCCAATATAATACTTAATATTCTTTTTTTCTAAAACACTTATAATACTAGATTCAATACTATTAATATCTCCAATATTAAATACTACATTGTCTACTTTATAGTTATTAACTAAACTAATCACTTCTCCTAAGTGATCGTTATCTCCATGGGTAATTATTATATAATCCAACTTCTTTATTCCTCTACTTTTTAGTGATGGAATAAGCACATTACTAGTTAAATCATTATTATATATTCCACCTGTATCTATCATGATATTACACCTATTATGTGGCATTATTAATAAAGAACTATCGCCTTGTTTTACATCTAACATTACATAATAATAACTAGAATCAATTAATCGGTAATTATAATGGATAATTATTAGAATAATAAGTAACATAATATAACTATATTTACCCTTATTAAGCATGTATAATACAGTAACTATTATTATATAATATAGAATAAATACTAATATATTAATATGGCATAAAGTAATTTGAAATAACTTAATATTTGATAATACTATAGATAATCTTTCTAGCAAGCATATAAATACATTTAATACACTACTTAAGCTAGGAATAATAAATACAACTATGCTTAAAGGAAATATAATTAAGCTAACTAGCGGTACAAATATAATATTTAAGAAAATACCAAGTATATTAATACTAAAATAATTATTAATCATAACTGGAATAGTTACTATAAATGCAATAAACGAAGTTATAAGTATCTTTTTAAAATAATTGCTACATCTATTTATTAGCTTGCTATTAAGAATAAGCGCAATAGTAACTAAATAAGTAAATATAAATGATATATTGTATAGATTATAAGGATTAATAATTAGTGAAATACAAAGTAATAATATAAGTATTTTTAATGTAGATAATCTAAATTTATACTTTTTATTAAGTAACAAAAATATATATAATAGTCCTGCTCTAATAACTGATTTAGAATAATTAGTTAGGAATATATAAAACAGAATAAAGATAATAATTATAATTTTATTTCTTATTTTAAACTTATGTAATATAAACTCTAATACTAATACAATTAACCCAATATGCATACCTGATACAGCAAATAAGTGACTTATACCATTTACTTGATAACTACTAAGTATATTATCCTCTAATTTAGAATTATCACCTAATATAAAAGTATTTAAGTAAGGATTATCTATCTTATTAATCCTTCTAATAATACTTCTTTTTGTTTTATAAAAGATATTACCTCTATTTAATATCCATAATCTATCTAATTTCATGATAAAATGAGTATTCAAAGATAACAGATACTTTCTATAATTAAACAAGTAGAAATTACTATTATTGTTAGGCATATCAATAGTACCTTCTACTTTAACTTTATAACCAATACCTACACTTACTTTAGCATAATCGTATACTAATACCTTCTCTAAAATACCAGTTCTAACTTCAATAATATTCATAGTATCTTTATATTTAATATTAGTAACAATACCAGTAATACTTTTACCATCAGTACTATATTTAGTTAAATAAATGTTATTTTTAAGTATTATAAATGAATAAATAGTAGTAAATAAAACCAAGATTAAATAAAATAATTTAGATCGTAATATAATCTTTAATCTTATCAAATATACTATCTCCAATACCTGTTACATTCTTAATATCTTCAACTTTCGAAAAACTGCCAATACTATTACGGTATTCAATAATAGATTTTGCCTTAGACTCACCAATACCAGATAATTTCATAAAGTCTTCCACAGTTGCAGTATTAATATTAATAATAGAACTAGCAGCATCTTCTTTATTATTGTTTTCATCAAATGTAACAACATTAGTGGCACATGCAGAATTATTATCACTCTTACAGTAATCAATCTTCTCTTCATAACTCTTTTTATTATTCTCTAACTCTTCGTGAGAATAAATAATAATAACATCTTCATCTGATACTTTCTTACTTAAATTGATATTATCAGTATCAGCATTCTCGGTAACTCCTCCTGCAATATTAATTACATCAATTACTCTAGAATTACTATCTACTTCATACACATCTGGAGCAACTACACTCCCCTTTATATCTACTTTTATTCTAGTAATCTCATCTTTATTATCCTTAGTCTCTTTCTTTTTAACTTCGGTATTCTCATTACTAGATTTTTTAACTGTACTAGGTGCAGACGCCTCTACTACATCATTACTATTATTAATAATAATGAATCCAACAATTAAAACTGCAATAGCTACTATAAATACAACAAACTTCTTCATATATCTTATCCCTCCTATATATATTATTAGTTAAAACTTTCAAATTTCCTTCTTTTTTTGCTAAATTTCTTAATTTTTTTCAATTATCTAACTATAATTAACTAGTAGTATATATATTTATGGATAATAAAAACAATGAATTGTTTTCATTGCTTATTTATAATTTCATTAATCTCTTCAATGCTTAATCCGGTTATTTCTTTAATGTCTTTTATAGGATAATTCTTTTCTTGCATATTTCTTACTATTTCTATCTCTTTTTCTTTAGAACCTTGCTCAATTCCTTGACTGATGCCTTCTTCCAGGCCTTCACGTTTATATCTTATGACTCTACTGTTATACAAAAATTCTCTATCTTCTTCATCAGTAAGCCATTGATAAAACTCTGGGTCTTGATTTAATTCAGTGACATCTTTTTGAATTTTCTTCATATACTCATCATCATCCTTTAAACTTTTTAGTTGTTCTTCATCAAATGAAAACATGATAATACTTTTATATTTATCATAGTATTCTTCCTTTTTTCTACCAACTAAATTGTACCACGTGTCTTTAAAATAATCAACGTTTATATCGATTGTTCTAACAAATGGTATTTTGTTAATTCCTCTGGTAATATTAGTATACTCAGATATTTCAAATCCATATGCTTTATCTTCCATAAAATTAATGTTTAGTTGAATATGATCTTCAATATCAACATAGTTAGTTGCTTTTCTTACATCTTGCACAGTTGATTGCATAAGATAAAAGAAGTTTCTAAACTCTGTTTCTTTATCATAAGTCATATTAACTTCACAATTAATTTTCTTAGAACCAATATCAACTAGGATATCTACTGTTTTATTTTTGATATATATTCTATCTTTTGATATTTCTGTATTTTGTATTTCTAGATTATCTATTTTAAGATTATCATAGAAATTAGATAGAATATCTGTAAGAAATCTTTTTAATAAATTAGTATCTCTATAGAAAACATTTTTAAATACAGGATCAGCACTTAAAGTATAAAAATTAGTTTTTTTATCTGACATATATCTTATCCCTCCTATATATATTATTAGTTAAAACTTTCAAATTTCCTTCTTTTTTTGCTAAATTTCTTAAAAAAATTTTATTTAACGACAAAAAAATCAAGATAATCACCTTGATTTAATATATTTCTATATAACTTCGTCTATTGCCCCTCTAATTACATCAATAGATTTTTGTAATTTTAGAGTTTCTTCATTATTTAAATCTAAGAATATCCTACTAGATATACCTCTTTTATTTATAACTGCAGGAAGGCCTATAAATACATCATTTACCTTATCATAAGTAGATACAGTAATTATATTATTTTCATCACCTAGTATTGTATTTGTAATCTTAACTAAGCACATACCTATACCATAACATGTCGCACCTTTTTTATCAATAATCTCATATGCAGCATTTCTTACACTAACACATATATCATCTAACTCTTTATCAGTTAAAAAGTTATCAATTGATTGCAACCCTATATTAGCATTACTCCAAGGCACAAATTCAGAATCTCCATGTTCTCCTATTACATAAGCATGCACGTTTTTTGCATTAATTCTAAGTCTATCTGCAATCAAGTAGCGAAGTCTAGCAGTATCTAAAATAGTACCAGAACCAATTATTCTATTAGGAGATAATCCCGAATACTTATAAGTTAAATAACTCATTACATCAAGTGGATTAGTAGCAACTACAAAGATACCATCAAAACCATTTTGCATAACCTTATTAACTATATCTTTAAATATTACACTATTTTTCTTAATTAAATCCATCCTAGTCTCGCCAGGTTTTTGATTAGCTCCAGCTGCAATTACAACAATAGAAGCACCATTGCAATCTTTATAATCTCCTGCCTTTATATCAATCTTAGATGGAGCAAAAGCAAGACAATGGTTTAAATCCATTACTTCTCCTTCAACTCTATTCATATCCTTATCAATTAATACAAGTTCATTTACATAAGTTCTTTGATTAAGCAAGGCATAAGCATAACTCATACCTACATTACCACATCCAATTAATACAACTTTATTTTTCATTTTATCACCATATTCATGGTACATTAATACCATCAGATAGTCAAGAAAAAAAATATTTGTTTTCAAAAATAATACTATATTATCATCAGTTAAAATTATTATAATTTCGATATTAATAAATATAGCGACACTTTTTATTAAATTAAGAATATATTGCTAATAAAAAATGTATTTTAAAAGGTTGGTTTCTTCATTGCTTATAAACTCAATAAACTAATTTCTATTTTTTCTAAATCTATCAAAAATACTTTTCTTTTTTTGTTTTACAACTGTTTCTTCTATTAAATTATTTTCAAGAAACACCTCATTTATGTCGTCGTCTATTTCAGAATGGAGTATTTCAAATACACATTCTTTAAAGCATCGTAAGACAATTTCTAATTCTCTTTTCAATTCTTCACAATGATTTGATTCGCATACAATCTTTATAGTGCTATCATAACTAATTTTTCTTATTTCTTCAATAAGCTTGTCAACCCCGTTTTGATTTCGAATGTAAATGGTAATTTCGTCAAATCTTGGTTCCGCACCATACTCCATCTTTTTTATTTCAAACATTTCAGCATCTACAAACAAATTTGAAACATTGACAAACCAAGAGCGAAATATTATACAATTGTTTATACTATCAGTAAATTTTGCTTCATTGATATCAACATCAGAAAAATCTCTATTTAATATTTTTTGTGGGTTTATTATGACATTATTACAATTATTTAAATTTAACCCTACAATATTGCAACCGTCAAAATTTTCGGTAAAATCAACACCAGATAAATTAGAATTTTTAAAATTCTTTTTGGCAATTTTTTGTGGATTAATCATAGCATTATTACAATCTATTATCCGTGCAGAACTAATTTTGCAACCATCAAAATTATCTAAAAATTCAACACCTTTTAACACACAAGAACTAAAATTCTTATCTTTAACAGTTTGAGGATTTATTTTCAAACTGCTACCATTTATGTCTCTACAATTCCATAATGTTGCATTAGCAATATTGCAGTCATCAAAAGAACCTCTGAATATAAATTCTTCAAAAGACTTACCTTGCAAACTTTTTTGGTATAATTTACTTGGTTCAATAGGTATATTATATCTTCTAAAATAATTAATTGTAGTTTCGTTAATTAATAAGTTCTGATATTCTAAATTTCTAAAGTCAAGATATTTGCAAATATCTTTAAGTAGACTATTACTATAACTCGCTATATCTACAAAAATATCATGCGTTTCAACACAATTCTTGTTATTCAGATTTTTACTTCTTTTTTTTGTTTCAATAAACATTTCTCGTAATAGACTATTACCCAATACTAGTTTTACATCATTTTCTTTATAATCATTTTCTAATTTTATTAATAATCTCGATAGAAATCCCGCTTTATCGTTTTTTAAATGTTTTAACCATTTACTTTCTTGTTCTTGTGTTAATGTAATATACTTCATATTATCTCCTCCTAAATTTACCAAATTTATTTTATTTTACTTTATATTATTATCTTTTACAGCTATATTCATTTATTAATACATAGAAAGCAATATAACGGTGCTTATTGTACTATAAAAGAATGGTGTTGTCAAACGTAATACCATTATTATTATGTAAATTACAAACTATTTATTTAAGCAAGAAAAAAGCATCAAATCATACATAATTCTTTGCATTCTTTGATACTTTACATTTAATCTTTTTAAGTACTTTTATATCATATTTTTTAGGTTTATCTTCTAATTTTTCACCATCGATACACCAATTTTTAAAGTCATTATCATGAATTAATACTTTAATATTATCTGTTCTAATTAATTTATAATACTTACTCTTATTAAATAGTTGAATTTGTAACAATCCGATTGCAAGCTTAATTATATTATTAGTTTTAGCAATCATTACTTCAAATTTAGAATCATTAAGTTTTACATCTTTATATAATTTAATACCACCCATTCGATTAGAATTAGATACTAAAAATATTGATGATTTGTCTTTATATATATTACCATCTATTTCATAAGTTATATCATACATCTTAGTAGGACGAGTAAGTATATCCTTAACTCCATCATTAAAATAAGCAAGATAACCTAATTTCTCTTTATCAGTTTTCTTAGTATCATAAGGTATATCAAGTAATTTACCAAATCCAGCAGTATAAGTAAATGGCGTACCATTAATAGATAACACATCATAAGTTACACTTTTACCTTCTAGGATAGTTTTTAGTGCACTTATAGTATTATTAGGTAGATTAAATGATACTCTTAAATCATTAGTAGTACCTGCTGGTAAATGTCCAATAGTATAAGGATTATCTCTCTTAACATTACCTTTAACTAGTTCATTAAAAGTACCATCTCCGCCTAAGGATAATACTAAATCATATTTTTTATGTAAATTCTCAACTATATTAGTTGCATCATTCTTTGCTTTTGTTTTAATAAACTTAACTTTATAGTTATATTTTTTAGCTACACTTTCTAATCTATCTTTTAAAATGTGCATATTCTTCTTTTTACCACTATAAGGATTATAAATAATTAATAATTTTTTCAAATAATCACCTAGTTCTCCTATTTTCATTCTCCATCTCATAAGTAGGTTCATTAAAGTATAAGTTTCTTAAAGCATTTTTATACATTTCTTGGTATATTTTATTTAAAGATTTCTCATTGTCACCATAGATAATCTTCTTCTTTATTTCTCCTTCTAATATATCAATTTTCGCAATCAAAGTCTCTAAATACTTTTCTTCTAAATATTTATTATATTTATACTCAACTATATTTCTATATCTAGAAAGATCATTTAATGCTTCTCTTAGAGATTCATCAGTAGTATCATCATCATCTGTAAGTAAAGCTAAATCACGTATAAATTTATTAAGTTTTCTTTTAGTAGATTTAATAAGCAAATGTCTTACTATATCAGGATTTACAATAATCATTTTACTAACAGTAATTCCATAATCATGATTATTCTTTGGACTAAAATTAAGCCCAGTTAATCCTTTTTTATCAAGTAATATTACAGAACCATTACTAGTACGCATACATATATAATTTTTCATAAATCACTCTCCATTAAATCAGGACGCCTTTCTTTAGTTCTTTTAATCTGTTCATTATATCGCCATTTTCTAATATTTTCATGGTGACCTGATAATAATACTTCTGGGACATCCATACCCCTAAAACTAGCAGGGTGAGTATACACAGGATAATCAAGAAGTCCATCTTCAAACGAATCAGCCTCATGCGACTCTTTTGTAATCACTCCATCAATCAGTCTTACTGTTGAATCAATAATTGCCATTGCAGGAATCTCACCACCAGTTAAAACAAAGTCACCAATACTTAATTCAATATCCGCAAGAGTTCTTATTCTCTCATCAAACCCTTCATAGTGTCCACATATTATTATTATATGTTTTTTAGTAGTTAATGTGTGAGCCATACTTTGATTATACTTACACCCTTGTGGAGTCATAAGTATAACTAAAGTATCATCTGTTTTAAGTTTATCTACTGCACTAAATATTGGTTCAGGCATAAGTACCATACCCGCACCACCACCATAAGAATAATCATCTACTTTCTTATGTGGATCAGTACTATAATCTCTAAAATTAATAATATTTATACTTACTTTATTATCTTTAATAGCACGAGCTATAATTGATTCATTAAGTATTCCATCAAACATAGATGGAAAAAGTGTTAGAACATCAATCTTCATATAAACCTTTCATGTATTTAATATATATCTTTTTACTATCTAAATCTACTTTATCTATAAATGTATCAATATAAGGTATTAAGTAATCTTTATTATATTTTACTTTAAGTATTGGATATAACTTACTTTTAACAATATCTATAACTTCTCCTCTATAATCATTATCATAGATACTAAATCCTATTAAATCTGAATATACGTATTCAAAGTTATACTCATCATTATCAATATAAACATTACTACCTTTTAATGACTCAATATCATTAATATTATTAATACCATTAAGAGTAATCATATCATACCCTTTATGTACTCTATAACTATTAATTGTATATTTTTTATTATCTATATAAATATTATTACCAACTTCAAATACTTTATCTTTATACTCAAAATCACTAAGTATTTTAATCTCACCAATAAGACCGTGAGTATTTACATATTTACCAATATAAACTAATTTCATAAACCACCTAATTCATACATAATAATACTAGCTGCAACTCCTACATTTAAACTCTCACAATCTTGTGACATAGGTATATATACAAAATCACTACATAGTTTCTTTGTATCATTAGACATACCTTGCCCCTCATTTCCAACTATTATAGCAAATTTCTTTAAATTTTTAAAATCAGATACACTCTTACCATCAACAACATCAGTACCAATTATTTTATACTCAGTTTTAATATCATTTAAGAAACTAGTAATATCAGTAACAACTATATTTACATTAAATAGCATTCCTTGAGTAGCTCTAATTACTTTACTATTATATACATCTACACTATCATTACTAATAACTATAGTATCAAAATTAAATGCTACAGCACTTCTAATTATTGTACCTAAATTACCTGGATCTTGAATATTATCTAAAACTATTATTCTACTACCTAACTCTTTACTTTCTAGCTTATTACATACAGCCATAATACCACTTGGAGTATTAAGATTACTAATATATTTTAATACTTTATCAGTAACTATAATCTTATTATCATAATCAAAATTATAATCATCTCTAACTATTACATATTTAACTAAGTTATTCTTAATAGCTTCAAGTACAAGATGTTCTCCTTCTACTAAAAACGTATTAGTATTATCACGATATTTTTTTTCATTTAACTTCTTAATACTCTTAATAAAATCATTATTAGTTGATGAATACATATAATCACTTCACTTTTCTATCTTCATTTAAAAATTAGTTGGTAATATCATCATCAACTAATTCACATTTAGTACCACTTGTTTTAACTTCATATATATATTGATTTTTCTCTTTTTTAATATTTACAAATGTCTCTGTATTAGAAAACTCTTCATTATTTTTAGGATTAACTACTGATGAATCAATATAACCTCCATCTTTTAAATAACCGAGTGTGACAGTAATACAAGTATCATCAACTGGCAATTTAAATAAATTATCCGCACCCCACGCTTTCGCACTACCTTCAATATTTTTAATCTGGGCATTATATAATGTTTCTTTACTATTACCCATCTGTTTAGATATAGCAGGAAGCGCAATTAAAGCTAGAAGCGCAAGTATTGTAATTACTGCAAGTAATTCTATTAACGTAAAAGCCTTATTCTTCACTAGTATCACCATCCTTAAAATCTACTATACTACATAACTTACTAGAATCATCAAATACTTCATATTTATATCTATTAGTCTCTTTAGTAATATTTACAAATACTTCGTCATCCTTAAATAATTCTTTAGTATATGTATTTTTAATATTAGCATCAACATAACCTTCATCTTTTAAATACCCTAAAGTAAGAGTTACACAATCACTAATACTATTTAGTTTAACCTTGTTATCACTACCCCACATTTCAGCTGCAAGTTTAACGTTATTAAGTTGTGTATCATATAGTTCATCTTTACTATTTTTAAACTGACTAGATACAGTAGTTACAGCTAATAAAAGTAAAAGAGATAATATAACTATTACAGCAAGCAATTCCACTAAAGTAAATCCTTTTATTCTTTTATTCATATCTACTCCCTATATTCAAATTCATAATCTAAGATATATATCATATCACCATTTTTGGCTCCTAGGCGCCTTAACTCATCTTCAATACCCATCTTCTTTAGTTGATTAGAAAATCTACGATAAGTCTCATCTGATGCAAACCATGTCATTCTAAGTAATTTCTCTATTTTATCTCCCTTAACTCTAAAACCATCTTTTTCTCTAAATACTTTAAATGGTTTTTCTTCTTCATATTTATATACTACATGACTTTCTTCTTTAACATCAAATAATGGTTGTTTTTTGATTGTATCTAGTTTTTCTGCAAGTGCTTCTATTACTTTATCAAGCCCTTTACCAGTTAGTGCAGAAACAGGGTATACTGAAACATCCACTTTACTTTTAAACTCTTCTAAATTCTTATCAGACTCGGGCATGTCCATCTTATTTGCAATAACTATCTGTGGTTTATCCATTATTTTTTTATTGAATGCTTCTAACTCTTTATTAATAGTAAGATAATCTTGATAAGGATCTCTACCTTCAATACCAGATATGTCAATTACGTGTGCGATAACTCGAGTACGTTCAATATGTTTTAAGAACTTATCACCAAGACCTTCTCCAAGGGAAGCTCCTTCAATAAGTCCAGGTAAATCCGCTACAACAAACGAACGATTATTACTAGCTCTAACTACACCTAAATTAGGTTTTAAAGTAGTAAAGTGATATGCTGCAATCTTAGGCTTAGCTGCACTAATCTTAGATATAATTGTTGATTTACCAACACTAGGAAGTCCAACAAGTCCAACATCAGCAAGTAGTTTTAACTCAACTTTAACCTTAATAACCTCACCAGGTTCACCATTCTCACAGTATGCAGGAGCAGGATTAGAATGAGTTGCGAAAGCCATATTACCACGACCTCCACGACCACCATGCGCAATTACAACTTCATCATCCTTTTCAATTAAATCAGCAATAACTAAATTAGTTTCCATATTAGTTATAACTGTACCAAGTGGAACTTTAATAACTAAATCTTTAGCATTCTTGCCATGCATTCCTTTGCCTTGTCCATGTTCACCATTATCTGCTTTATATAATTTCTTATATCTTAAATCTATTAATGTATTCAAGCCTTCATCTACTTTAAATATGATATTCGCACCATTTCCACCATTACCACCAAATGGTCCACCCATCTCAACATATTTCTCACGGCGAAATGCCATACAGCCATTCCCACCACGTCCAGCCTGTAATTCTAATATCGCTTCATCTACAAACATGTAATCACCAACTTTATAAATCAATTATACTATAAAACAGAAAAAAAATATAGAAAATTTCCATATTTTTTACCTAACCTTGATAATTAAATGTATTAATATCCCCATCACCTATAGCAGTACTACTGTAAGGATATAAATAAGTAGTATAATCAGAATTAATTATCAAACAATCTTTAATGCTTCCACGAGTTGATTCATCTTGAGCAAAATCATGAGTACCAATGCTATATGTACAAGAATTACCATCATAAGTACAACTACCATCTTTATTTAAAACAAGTGTAATACCAGAAGACGCAGCCTCTCCTATATACGTACCATAATTAATAGTATAACTTCCTAACTTAATACCAGATACCTCAGTATTATCACTACTAGTTACTTCTTTAGTACTTGTATCATTAGTCTCTTTAACTTCTTCCTTAGACTTTTCTTCTTTAATACTCTTAATTCTTTCTTCTTTTTCCTTTAATTCACTCTTTAATCTTTCTACATTCTTTTTATTAGCCTTAATAGTTTTAGCAATATCTTCATATAAATTAGTACTCTTATCTACTAACTTTCTTAACTCATCCTCTACAATTGACTTACTAAATTCAAACGAATTATCAGGAATATCTATCTTAATAAAAGTACTTTCAAACTTAGTTAAACTAATACTATTACCACTAGAATCAGTTACTTCTTCTTTATCATTATTATTAATTATATATTCTTCTACAATAACTGCTTTACTACTATCTTTATTAGTTTTACTCTTAATCTGATCAGTTACATTCTTATAATAATTATCACTATCTGATACAGTATTAGAATAATAATTATAATTATCTTTCTCTATATTATAAAGTAATTCAATACTAGTAGGTTCATTATATACAATTGCATCTACCTTATCATTATTAATATAATAAATATTAGTATACTCTTTACTATCCTTATCATAAGTAATAGTCATAACTGGATCTTTAATATCACTAACACTAACAAAATTAACTTTCGCGCTCTTTAAATCAGTAGGTAACCCAGCTTCCTTATACTTATTATTATCTTTAATATCTTTTAAATATACATAATAAGTTTCTCCCCAAACTACCTTATCTTTCACATTACTTAATTTTTTCTCCTTACTACCAAACAATTTATCTTTAAATATATAACCAATAACTAATATACCACAAATAAGTATTATAGATATAATAATAATTAACTTCTTTTTATTCATTTCATCACCTTCCTAATTATTCCTTATATAATTATCAATTAACACATTATATTTTATAGTAAAGCACTTACTGCTACACTCACTAATAACTAGTAAAATAAGCATTAAAACAATGCTAAATACAATCTCCACTATATAAATAGTATCACACATTTAACTTAAGTACAAGAATATATTTTTGTTAAATTAAAAAGAAAAAATTTCAATTCTTCTTCATAATTTTTTCACTTTAGATAAAGTATTATTAATTCCTATATTATTACCTATTATTTCATTCTTTAGATTTTCCATATAATTTCTATCTACATTAATACTATTATTTTTAAATCTCCATTTAATTAATTTATCTAAAAACTCATATACATATGAATATTTATTTATGAATAAATCACTTTTAAAATATTCATCTCTATTGTTATCTTTGGATATATTGAATAATAAATAATCTATATTACTAAATATTAAAATAACTTCTTTTATGTATTCTTCATTAAGTAATGGTGATAAATATAATTTTTCAAAATATGCTTCTTTAATTCTTTCCATATCTTTTTTCTTACATATTATTTTAATCACAACGCCACTACCATTGTTATTAAAATATTGATGCATATCACTATTTGAAATATTATAAAGATCATATTTCTCATTTTCACGTAAATTCTCAGGTATATCTTTATTCTCGATACTATTTATTAAATCAAGTACATAACTAATATATTCCTTAGTAAATTCAAAATATCTTAATTTGTCAAGTTCTTTATCATAATATCTTTTATAAGGATATAAATCTAACATTTTGGAAATGCAATAAACATGGCATTTAATATTCTTTTTATCTCCACCTAAATTAGCATAATAATTATATCTTTTTTCTAATAAATCCCTTTCTTTCTTTAAATAATTAATTCTTTTATTTAATTTCTCAATTGTCATAAAACCCTCCTCATTATTTATAATTCTCTAAAAACTCATGTAAATTAATACTAACATTATGTGGTAATATCTTATCTAGTTCATCTATAGATGCTTCTTTCATTTTATTGATACTACGGTATTTCTTAAGTAATTCTGTCTTTCTTTTTTCTCCAATACCTTCTATATTATCAAGTACACTAGATAGACTTCCTTTAGACCTTATTTGTCTATGATAATTAATTGTAAAGTTATGTACTTCATCTTGCATTCTTTCAAGCAAATAGAATAGATTACTTCTTTTATCAATATCTAATTCTATAATTGGATCAAAGGCAAGTAATTTACTTGTAGCATGATGATTATCTTTTTTTAGTCCCACAACTGGTATATCAAGATTAAGTGAGTTTATTACATCACGCGCTACATTTATCTGTCCTACTCCACCATCTACGATAATTAGATTAGGTTTTACTAAATTATCAGATAATACTCTAAAGTATCTACGATATATTACTTCTCTCATAGTATTATAATCATCATTTTTATCGATGCTTATTTTAAATTTACGATAATCATTTTTAGAAGGCAATCCTTCTTTAAATACAACCATACCTGATACATTATAATTACCAAATAGATGAGCATTATCAAATATTTCTATTCTATCTAATATATCTAATTTAAGTATTTTACGTAGTTCCTCATTTGCTTCATAAGTTTTTTCTTCATCTTTTTTAATTAATTCAAACTTCTCATTTAAAGCAATCTTAGCGTTATTATTAGCCATTTCTACTAATCTTAACTTTTCACCCTTCTTAGGTACTTTAACATTAATATTTAAATAATCATTAAGTAAATTTATATTAGTAATAGATGGAACTAAGATTTCTTTAGGTTTTAATATACCTTTATCATAGAAATTAGCTATATATCTAGTAAGTTCTTCATCTTCATTTTCTATTAGTGGAAATATCTTAGAATGACGTTCTATTATCTTAGAATTTCTAATAAAGAATACTTGAATACTAATATAACCTTTATCTACATAATAACCAAAGATATCTCTATTAATATTATCTTTTAATTCTACTTTTTGATGAGTTAATGTAACTTTAATATAATCAAGTAGATTTTTAATTTCTAATGCTTTTTCATAATGCATATTATTAGATTCTTCTTGCATGTCCTTCTCTAACTTATCTCTAACAATAGAATCATCGCCATTTAAAAACTTGATTATATCTCTTTTCATAGATTCTATTTTATCTTTATCGATATCATATACACAGTATCCTAAGCACTGTCCAATATGGTAATATAAACATGGTTTCTTAGGATATGTCCTACATTTTCTTAAAGGATATATTCTATTTAATAAATTAACTGTGCCTCTAGCAGCAGTTACATTTGGGTAAGGACCATATAAGTTTTTCTGATTCTTCTTACGATTAATACTTCTAACTACTTTTAAAGTTGGAACATCATCACTAGTTAGTTCTATATAAGGATAACTCTTATCATCTCTAAGCAATATATTATATTTAGGATCATACTTTTTAATTAAATTGTTCTCAAGTATTAATGATTCTACTTCACTTTCAACTACTATATATTCAAAATCTACAATCTCACTAACTAATTTTGCAGTCTTGCCATAGTGTTTACCACGGAAGTAAGAGTTAACTCTATTCTTTAAATTTTTAGCTTTACCTACATATATAATTACATTATCTTTATTCTTCATTAAGTAGCACCCAGGCTTATTTGGTAATAAAAGTAATTTATCATGCATAGTATCACCTCCGTAAACTATATAGATTATAACAAATATCTACAAATATGTAAATTTGCAAAAAATATAAAAAAATGGTAGAATATTTGGAAAACGGAGGGGTTATATATGAATAGTGTATTAAAAAATAGTGTTAGTAACATTGATGAATTGTTTGAAAGTTATTACAAATCAGGTACATATCCTGCAGTTGATAAAGATATTGTAAGTAGAATTATAGAAGTTAAACCTAATGATATGGTTAAATATGAAATTGAAGAATTATATGAAAGATATACTAACTATTTAAAATTACTTGATAGTTTAGATAAAGAAACGCTAAAAAAATTATTGATAACACTTAAAAATGCAGATATTATTGATAACCAAGTATTAGAAGGTGAAGATTCATTCTTAATGAGTTTATATTCTAATGTTGAAAAAAAACATGCATTAGATGCAATAGTTAAAAAGGATAAGTTAACGCATGAATTATTAAAACAAACTCATGAAACATTATTAAAAGGTACAACTAGTGAGAATTTAGATAATGGTAATTATCGTGATAATAATAGACGATTTGTTGGAACTTATGAAAATGGTATTCCTAATATTCACTTTCTACCACTTCATACAAGTAATATTGAATATGCAATGAATGATTTTTTAAAGTATTATAATGAAATTGAAACAGATATTAATAACTTATTTATCAAACCAATTAAAGTTCATGGAATGATAGGTGCTTTACAAGTATTTAATGATGGTAATACAAGACTTGGTAGATTATTACAAAATGTTAAAATATATCGTCAAACTAATAAGATGTTAGGTGTTAAATATGATAATCCTGTTGTATACTTAACACGTTCTTACCAACCATGTAGAAGAGATTATCGTGAAAAAATTGACGAACTTGCAATTAATCCAAGTAATGATATAGTTAATAAATGGTTACTATTTAATTTAAGAAGAGCAGAAGAAGAAATATACATTAACTCATCAAGAGTTGAGAAAGTTAAACTATTACAAAAATAAAATTATAGCTTTAAAACTATAATTTTTTTAATATCTTTTTATATTCCTTTTCTTGCTCACTATTCATATGATTAGTTTCTATACATCCATTATTATCTAATTCTTTATAAAGAGCAACCATGTTGTTTAATTCCTGATTAGATAACTTTTTAAACATTAAAGCAAGACTCTTATAATTACTAGTCTCGATATTATTACAGTATTCATCTTTTGTATTTTTCGTAATTATGCAAGGAGCAAGATTATTCTTAGCTAAATTATATGTTAAAAGTATTCTAGCTGTTCTACCATTGGCATCTTCAAAAGGATGAATATGTAAAAACCTAATATGAAATAATGCTTCAATCTCATATATTTCATCTTCACTTTTAGCGTTCTTAATCTGATAATTATAATCATCTATTAAATACCATAAGTCATTTCTAACCATTGAAGCTCTACTTCGTGAAACTAAAGAACCTTTTACTTCTGCTTTAGTTTTTCTATAGTTACTAATTTCTTCACCACTAACAAGTGTAGCTATTTCACATACAAAATTAGTAAATTCCATATGGCTCATATAAAAACTATGTTTATTATTAGGATTAAATACATAATTAATCGCATTTAATTGATTATATATTTTAATAGACTGATTAATAGTTGCTAAATCATCATCAATACCTTCTAATTCTAAACTAGCATATGCAAGTCTATACTTAAGCATCTCAAAATAAGATTTCTTATAATCATTATCACTTTCAAATTCTAAAAACATAAAACCCACCTAACTAAATATAATTATTTCATAAATCTTTTAAATAAACGTTTTGTTCTTCGCTTCTTCTCTTTAACATTTTCATCACTAATATTAACAGTATTTAATACTTCATCTATATCATTTTCCAACTGTGAATGTATTATTTGAAATTTACATTTCTTAAATAAAGAATTACACTTAAGCTTTATATAGTATTCAGAATTAGTTATAATTGTAACATTCTCATCTAACATTTCACTCATAAATGGGGCGTTAATAAGTGAGTTATAATCTACATAATCATCTACCCTAATATCTAAATTAATAAAATAGAAACCGCTAATACGATGCCTAAATATTCCTTTTCCATTAACCCATAATCCATCTATATCATCAAAATACGAATTCACAAGTAAACATCCATCAAGCGGGCCTGTAAATTTAGCGCCCAATATATTTGTTTCTTGCAAGTTTTTATCTTTAATTAACTGTGGATTTATTATTACACCACTATTATTCTTTAAAGATATAAAGGAAATATCACAACCATCAAAATTATCTGTAAATGTCGCATCTTTGATTGTGCAACCAGATAAATCCTTATCCCTAGTTTTCTTAGGATTTATGAAAGTATTCATATTATCTTTTAAAGTAATAGAGGAAATAATACAATCATCAAAATTATCTGTAAAATAAACATTAGATATTTCACAATTACATAAATTCTTATTTAAAACTTTTTGTGGATTAATTTTTATTGTATTACCAGAAAGTCCTTCATTAGAAGTAATTTTACATCCTTTTATATTAAATCCATCAAAACATCCTTCTACAATCATTCCATTAATTGTTAAAGCGCTAATATCTTTATTATAAATACAGTCTAAATCAAGAACTATGTTATATTCTTTCAAAAAATCAATACTCTTCTGATCTAAATAAAGATTCTGATATGTAAAGTTTTCAAAATCAATGTACTTTAATAACATCTTCTTATACCTATTTTCAGGAAATTCTAAATTTACAACCTCACTATACTTATTTTCATCTTTTTCAATATTATTTAAATATAAGGCTCCTAAGAAATCATTACTAAAAATTAGTTTAATATCCTTATATCCCTTTAATCTATCAAGTAGTATTACAAGGAATTTTTCAGAATCAGTTTCTATATAACCTAGCCACTTTTCTTCTTGTTCTTTTGTTAATTTTATTTCACGCACAAAACCACACCTTCCATAAGTGATGATTATTATATTGATTATATTATCTGTTGTCAATACTTATTTTTTGCTTTTATTATAACTCTTATATGCATTTATTAAATCAATATCCATTATATTTTCAGGAATATCATTAATATTAAAGAACTTTAATCTTTTTGTTTCTGAATCACATTTTAAGTTATTAATATCAGTTATTGATACATCAGCTAAATATAATGATGTGTTATTATAAACTATATCTCCATTTGTATAACTATTCTTTCTTGATTCACCAGATAAAGTATCTATAAGCTCAATATCTAAAGGATTAAGTTTAATACCAGTCTCTTCATAAGCTTCTCTTGTTGCAGTTACTCTTAAATCTTCACCTAATTCTTGACATCCTCCAGGTAATCCCCACATATTTCTATCAGTTCGCTCTTGAAGCAGTATCTCTCCTACTTCATTTCGAATTATAATTGCTGAACCTGTCTGTATAAACGGAATGTGACTAATTCTATCATCTAAAGCCATTCTAAATAATACTGGATAACCGCCATATCTTTTACTTAACTCTAATAGTTCTTCTTCACTCAAACTCATAACTAATTTAACAAATTCTTCATGTGTATAATCTCTCATTCTTTTATAATTCATACTATCTCCTCAATCAATAAATTTACTCACTATTTTTTCAAAAGTCTTAATTCCATCAACTGCCGCACTAGTTATACCACCTGCATATCCGGCACCTTCTCCTATTGGATATATACCTTTTATATTAGATTCAAAATTATCATCTCTAACAATTCTTATTGGTGATGATGTACGTGCTTCTACTGCTGCAATAACTGTATCATCACTTGCAAATCCTTTAATCTTAGTATCAAAGTAATCTATTCCTTCTTTTAGGGAATCACTAATACTTTTAGGTAGTATTTCATTAATATTTACAAATGTATAATTACCTTTAAATATAGGTTTAACACTTTTAAAACTAGTTGATACCTTATTATTTTTAAAATCTTTATATAATTGTACTGGAATACTACCATTACCTACTTTATAAGTAATAACCTCTAACTTTCTTTGAAATTCCATACCAGAAAATACAGACTCACCAAAATCTTTATTATTAACGGTTGCAATTATCGCACTATTAGAAGTCCCACTATCTCTTTTATAATTACTCATGCCATTAATTACTGTCATGCCTTCTTCAGAAGATGCATTAACGACATATCCACCTGGACACATGCAAAATGAATATACTCCTCTACCAGTAGATGATTTATAGGTTAACTTATATGATTGAGCCCCTAAGTCAGTTCTACCTAGTTGGTTTTTATCAATCAAGTGTTGATTATGCATAATACGTACTCCAACGGCAAATGGTTTAGATTCCATGCTTATACCTTTATCATATAGCATTTTAAATGTATCACGGGCACTATGACCTAATGCGAGTACTAGTGTATTACAAGATATATACTTATTATCATTTACAGTAATACCTACTACTTTCTTATCTTTAATATCAATATCAGTTAGACACGTATTATAATGAAATACACCACCATTATTAATAATAGCCTCACGCATATTTTTAACCACTTTAACAAGTACATCAGTACCAATATGAGGTTTAGCTTCATACATTATTTCTTTAGGCGCACCACACTTAACAAATACTTCTAATACTTTCTTAATTCTTCCAAACTTATCTTTAACTAAAGTATTTAATTTGCCATCAGAAAATGTACCTGCTCCACCCTCACCAAATTGAACGTTGGAGTTAGTATTAAGTATTCCTTCATTCCAAAACTTACTTACTGTATTTACTCTATCTTCTACTTTCTCACCACGTTCTAGTATATCTACTTTATATCCATTTAAAGTAAGCATGTAAGATACAAATAATCCGGCTGGTCCACTACCTACAACTACTATTTTTTTATTCTTATCAATATTACTAACCTTAAACTTATAACTATCATCTGGTGTTTTAAATATATCTTTATCTTTATTCCTACTTAGAATATAATCTTCACTATTAACACTAACATCCACTTCATAAATGTAATATAAATCTGGTTTATGTCTTGCATCAATACTTCTTTTATTTATTTTTATATCAAGTATATCATTTTTTCTAACATGTAATCTTTTAACTATTTTATCTTTTAGATTATTATTATCAATACTAACCTTAATCTGTCTAATTCTAATCATTTAAAGCCTCTCCTGCAATAATACCTGTAATCCATGCAAAACCTAGGTTATATCCACCACATTCACCGTCACAATCAAGTAACTCTCCTGTAATATAAAGATTCTTTTGTTTTTTTGATTCCATAGTATTTGGATTAATCTCAGATAATATAACTCCACCACTACATGTTTGAGCAGACATAAATCCTTTAGTATCAGTAATCTTAATTTCAAAATCAGTAACCATCTTAGACAATTTATTCTTATTTATATCACTTATATTATCCCAGGTATCATCATAATCAATATTACATAGAGTAAGTAATGTATTAGATAATTTATAATTCATAATACCATCAAATAGTTCTGAGATGGTTCTTTTTTTTACTATGCTATTTCTTTTATTCATAAACTCTATAAAATCATCTATATAAGGCATAAAATTAATATGAATTACTTCTTCTTTTTTATTATATAACCCGCGAGATACAAGTGAACTTAATTGATATACGCATATACCACTAATTCCATAATCGGTAAGTTGTAACTCTCCAGTACTTATCTTTTTAAACTCATTATCTTCATATAAAGATACTTTAGCATCTATTCTAACACCACTCCAACTTTTTAAATAATTACCACTTGATACTAATTGTACTAAAGATGGAACAACTGAATTAATTGTATGATTAAACTTACTTAGTATAGCATAACCAACACTTTTCTCTTTAACGTATGCATGTGAGCCACAGGCAACAACTACTTTGTCACACCTATATTCTCCTTTATTAGTTATAACATTATAAGTACCGTTATAACTAATATTACTAACATCACAATCAGTAATAATAGAAACACCACGAACTAAGCATTCCTTAACTAATGCTTCGCGTACACTTATAGCTTGATTAGACATCGGATAATAATAACCGTTCTTTATATTAGGCATAATACCAATACTATCAAATAATTTCATTACCTTATTAATATTATCATGAGTTATAATTGCATCTAATATATCTCTATCATCTGTATTAAAATGTGAAGAAGTAAAATCACTATTAAAATAATTACACTTACCATTACCGGTTACAAGAATTTTTTTGCCACACTTACTATTTTTCTCAAGTATTGTAACATCATTATTTAAAGATGCATTAATTGCAGTAACTAATCCTGATGCACCTCCACCAATAATAATTACCTTACTCATATAACCACCACCAATTAATAAAATTATACCATTAAGATAATAAAAAAGAAATAAAGGTTAAATTATTTCTTTAATAAATGTGCTAAATACAATTCATCTTTATTATGATGTTTTTTATATGACTTATATTTTTTAATACTGTTAATTAGTTTATTAATATTATTACCATAATACATTTCTAAAAATTCAGATGATTGGTCATATTTTATACCATTATATATAATTCTTTTCTTAGCAAATGATTTTGGTGATATTTTACTTTTTACTTTTTCATATTCTTTTTCTAATCCTTCATTAAGTATTAAAAGCATTTCTAATTCCGGTTTTGTACAATACTTATAGATTTCTTTTTTTGATACGATATTTTTTAAATCCTTAGGAATAGGAAATTTATCATTTTGTTTATCACCAACTCTATAAACTTTGACAGGCATACCATAATGTTTTAATTCAGACTTAATAGTAGGATTACTAAGTTGTCTAATAGGATAAGGTCTACGTCCTATTAAATCATCTCTTGTAAAACATAATGAATTACTATCTAATAATTGATTAAGTAATACTTCTTCATTCTGTCCTTCACACAATAAAAGAATTCTCATTGCATTAATTCCTTCTTAAAATTCATTAATGCATCATAACTAACATTTGTATTAAACTCATTATTATAAAACTTATTACTCTTAGATAATTCAGATCTGAACTTATAATTTGTATGCATATTCTCTAATTTAATTGCATTTTCATATTTGCTTATATAAATGTTATCACTTCGACCAAATAAATCAAGTATTTCACAATAATGTGTAGTAAAAATCAATGTAGCATTCTTCTTATTTACTGATTTATCTTTATAAAGATTAACTAGATTTTCTACTAATGTTTTATGAAAATGATTTTCTATTTCATCAATTATTAAATCAGCACCAGTACGTAGTGAATATACTACAAATGTAAATAATCCAAACCCCTTTGTTGTACCACTAGATAATATTTCATATAATTCAGAATTTGAAACATCTTTAGTAGAACCATTAACATAAATAATTTTATACTTATTTTCATTTATCATTTTTATATTATCTAAATGTTCATCAAACATTTTTAATAATGAGGTTATAATTTTCAAATTATTATCAAGAAGTTTATATACATTAAATGCCTGTACATAATCTCTATACATGTTATCATCACTTGAGCAATATATTCCTCTAAGCGAGATATTTTTTAATAATGAATAAATCATCGATGTATCTTCAGGCAATTTAATATTTGAAATTACTTCATCAAATTTATCATAATTAAATAAATCTTTAATATGAGCTTTTTTATAATCTCTTTTATATAACTTCTCATTTTTGAAAAAAACTGATGTATTATCAACGGAATTAACGTTTTTATATAAATCAGTTATATATCTATAAACTGTACCTTCATGATAAAATGTAATATCTAAATTCAAAGGTTTATCAATAAATTTAAAAATACTTTTAGAACTATTAATTCTATAATTAGAAAATATATCATATATTATTGACAATAACTCTACTACTGTTGTTTTTCCTGATGCATTTTTACCAATGATTCCTAATGTATTAAATACATACAAAGAATCATCTATTTCCTGTAATTCAAACTCTTTGTCTGCTTGTGTTTTGTTACCAGACGGTATAAAAGATATTGTAAAATTCTTTTCACACAATTTAAAATTATTTGCAACAACCATTAATAATTTCATCTATTATCCCTCCATCTACAAGTATTATATCATATATTTTGACTAAAAAAACATTTTTTTTGTTTTTTTATGTTTTTATCATATAATTTATATGTTTTTTTTGAAAATCAACCATTTCTTTAATATTATATGCAAAATTAATTTCATAATACAAAAAGAAATAACATTAAATTATTTCTTTAGTATTTTACACTTATTATAACTTTATTATTATTTATAGAATCTATTCGTGTTTTTCAAAAAGTAAAGATAAACTTAAAAAACTTTTACTCTCTTTTAATTTAACAATATTATATTTACCATTTTCTATATAAGCTTTATAAACGTAACCTTTTGAAAAATTCCTATTACTACAATTTTCATTTATAATTTTATATTTATCATCAATAATTTCAATCGATGAACAATTAGACATTAGAATATTAACACAGTTTAAATCTTTTAATTGCTCCTGGGATGATTCAAGTCTTCCTTTTTCATCACAATGTGGAGTTATAAACGCATTATACCACCCTAAACATTCTAGCAATGCAAATTCATTTTCATTAACATCTGAATTGCAATACTTAAACCAACATACTGCACCTGCCGATATACCACAAATAACCTTACCTTTATTCCAAGCATCATATAATATAGCATCAAATCCTGTTTTTTTCCACAGTTTTATCATTGAAGATGTATTACCTCCGCCCTCATATATTATATCAGCCCAATTAACAAGTTCCTGAACATATTCTTTATTTTCTAGTTCATCTGACCGCAAATGTTTGCAACAACAACCAAACTTTTCACCATAAATTTTTTTCATAGTCTCATAATAACTATCTTGTATTTCGATGGAAAAATCCATTGCATGATCAATAAAAAGATAATTAGGTTTTTTCTTATTTGTTAATCTTATTATTTCCTTATCCATTAATTCTGTTTCATATGGCGCTTTTTCACCATTTTCAAGAATACGACCATTCTCTCCGCCACCAATTAAAACCATTTTTCTGCTCATTATATATCCTCCATATTATTTTTTCTTTAAAGATAACACTTTCTTTATTTCATCATTATCATAATTTAATTTATCCTTACTATAATATTAAATATTAATTTTATATGTTTTTGAAATCTAGAATTGAAAAATCAAAAAAACTCGAATAATGCTTAATTATAACATTTTATCGAGTCTTAAAAATAACTTATAATTCTATTATGAATTATTTCTTTAATTCGATTAAATAATCTATTCTATATTTTATTCCATTAGTAATCGCACTAATTCTTTCATCTGACATATCTGTATATACTTTATATTTATTTAAAATATCATTAACAATAGATGGCATATCTTTTAATTTAGATAAATCATAATAATCTAGGTTAATGTATTTTAATAATTTAGATAACTTAAAATTAGTATTATGAAATAATTTATAATTTCCTTCTTTAAAATTCATTTCATAGAAAAGTTTATCACAATTTAAACTTTGTCCTGTATCAAATATCGGCATTAATCTAGTAAATTTAAGAGTTTCTACATCACGTATAACACCATAATTTTTCATATGTCTATCATAATTCATCATTATAAAGTCTACTAAATACATATCAGATAATTCTTTTTTTACATTCTTTAATCCCAATGACTCTAATACTTTAACATAATGGGTATAATCACTATCTTGATTATCTTTTTGCTTGCTTAAAAATATATCATATGCACTAATAATTTCTTCATGACCATTTAAATTATTATCACAAACAGATACTAATCTGTTCTTATATATATCTATTATATAATCTACATGAGTAATACCTAATTTATCACATATTATAGAAGAAATATATTCATTAATAGGTTCTTGATTAGTACTTGTATAAGTTCCTTTAATAAGTTTCCTAATGCCATTATCTATAATCCACGCTTTAGAAATCATACCATCAGTTGTATTGTTTGGAGATATCAAACTTATTTTATTTGATACTGTATCACTATATGTTGCTTCTAGATATCCCTCATATTCAAAATCATTATCAAAGAAATTAATATCTTCCCATAAAATATTACTATTTACATCTTTTATCCAATAACAATCAGATAAAGATAAACCATATGATTTTAATAATAATTCTTCTTTATAATCTACACCTAAGTTATTTAAAAGTCTATCCAAATCCTTTCTCCAAGATGGAATTCCTCTACCTTTAAACCATTTATTAATTTCCTTAATCAAACTTTTAGATGAATCATTATATGCATTATTAATAGCAATCGGAGCATACTCAATCTTATATACTTCTATTACTTTAGTAAAATCTAAGTTACTAATTTCTAACTTTAATACTTCAGTATTCCTATTCATTAATATTACTTCCATTACATCACCTATCTACTAATATAATTAATTATATCATTACTTATTTTTATATTCAATTATTACAATAACTCATTCATAATATTAGGATTAGATAAAGCATCATATAGTTTATCTATATCTTCTTTAGTATTATAAAAGTATAGAGTAGCTCTTACTGTATTTTTAATCTTTAATTCATCTTTTAACATCTTCGCACAATGATTACCTGCTCTAACACATATATTATACTTATCTAAGTATATAGCAAGGTCTTGTGGAAATATATCTTTATAATTAAATGTAATAATTGGAGTATCTACATCTTTATTATATATTACTACATTATCAATAGAGTCTAACTTTTCTACTGCATATCTATGTAAACTCTTCTCATACTTATTAATATTATCAATACCAATATCATTGATATAATCTAGTATTTTACCAAAACCAATAATACCTGCAATATTAATAGTACCTGCTTCTAATTTAGAAGGTAGACTTTTATAACTTCTTTCTCTATCAAAAGTAAAAGATGCATTCATACCTCCACCAAAAGTAGTTGGGTACATATTATCAAGTAAGCATTTTTTACCATATAATATTCCTACACCAGTAGGTCCACACATCTTGTGTGCAGAAAATGCTAGAAAATCTATATCAAGATTCTTTACATCAACTCGCATGTGTGGTACTGCCTGCGCACCATCTATAACTACTAATATATTGTTATCATGCGCATACTTAATTATCTCTTTAATAGGTCTAATATCCCCTATTACATTAGTTACATGTGCAAGAGATATTACCTTAGTATTAGTTTTAATTGCTTTCTTTAAGTTATCTAGAGTTACTGAATAGTCACTATTTAAAGGAATATAATCAATATCTAAATTAATTTCATCAGCAAGTTCAAACCAAGGTAAAACATTACTAGCATGTTCTGCTTTAGTAATAAGTATGTTATCCCCACTTTTTAAATTATATTTAAAATAACCAAATACAATCTTATTTAAGGAATCAGTCGTTCCACTTGTAAATATAATCTCACTACTACTATCTGCATTAATAAAATCTTTTACCTTACATCTAGTATCATTTATCTTATCATCTACTTTTAAAGCTATCTTATAATCTCCTCTAGATGCATTTGAACAGTAATTATTATAATAATCACTAACTGCATCTGACAATACTCTAGGCTTTAAAGTAGTAGCTGCATTATCAAGATAAACAGTACTATCTAGCATATTAAAATCGTCTCTATTCATACTCACCTCCTATACTTATTTAAATCATCTTCAATTTTCTTCTTTAACTTTCCATCATCAATACCACTATTTAAAAATCCTTTAATAAGTAAGTTATATGCATTAGACTTATTTATACCACGAGATTCTAAATAGAATAATTCATCTTCTTCAAAATCACCTATTAAAGCCGAATGATTTGCATCAATATCGTCAGTATCTATATAAAGTATTGGTCTAATCTCACATTTATTATTAGTTAGATTAATAATTCTATTAAACTGATTACATATACAATCAATAATATCTTTATCTACTCTAGATGCTATTTGAATACTAGATGTACCACTTACATTTACTATATTATTCTTTATATTACTTACTGTATTTTTAGTATTATGCATAATCATATAATCATATAACTCTTTAGATGTACAAATACTTTTAAATAGATAGTCAATGTTAGCACCTATTCCATTTAAATTAACTTCTACCATTTCTTTTATATTATCTACTCTATTATACTTAATAACACTAACTAAACTATTCTCATCAATATTATAAGTATAACGAATCTTAGAATCATTACCTATAACATTTATATATAATTTAAAATTAATATTACTTAGAATATTAAAATCTATTTTTAGTTTAGTAGTATCAGTATTTATATCTAAATATAAAACAGTATCATCATTCACACTAATAGTAATTATACTTATATCAAATAAAGATTCCTTTTTCTTAAGAGCTACATCAATAGTAGAATCAATATCTTTACTTTCTATTAATTCTCTATTCACTACTATTTTATTCATGACTTACCACACTCTTAACTGCACATGTACCAATAGATTCTATCTTTTTATCTATATATTTATTATAACCTTCATCCTCAATCTTTTTAACTAAACTAAAGTCCCCAGTTTCAACTATCTTACCATTAGATACAATATGTACAAAATCAGGATGAATATAATCAAGCAATCTTTGATAATGTGTAACTAGTAGTATTGCAGGTTTATATTCTTTAAAATAATTATAAACCTCATCTCCTACTATTTTTAAGCTATCTACATCAAGTCCTGAATCTATCTCATCTAAAAGTACTATACTAGGTTTTAATACATTCATCTGTAGTATCTCATTTTTCTTACGTTCTCCACCACTAAAACCTAGATTAACTCCTCTATGAATCATGTCAGGATTCATACTTAATTGTTTCACATATTTATCCATATCTTTAATAAAATCATATAGTTTAAAACTAGTTCCTTCTTTAGAATGTAGAGCAGTTCTAAGCATGTCTGCATTAGTTACGCCTTCTATTTCAATAGGATTTTGCATTCCTAAAAATATACCTAAGTTCGCACGAGCATCAGTAGTAAGACTATTAAGTAAAGTATCATTATAATAAATACTACCTTCTAATACTTCATAATCAGGATGCCCCATTATTACTTTAGAAAGTGTTGATTTTCCTACACCATTAGGTCCCATAATTACATGTATTTCACCAGATTTAATAGTAAGATTAAATCCGTCAAGAATAATTCTATCTGTATTTTTAATTTTAACTTTTAAGTTATCTATAACTAATTTATTCATAAATATCACATCCACATCAATTATACTAAATATCAACTAAAAATAAAAGTCATATCACAAGTTTTTACATATTACAACATGCATATTTTTTAAAAAAATATCCATTATATATATAGAATATTCGCAGATATTCATGCAAAATAGTTTAAATAATTGAACTATTTTTTATTATTTGATAAAATACTTGTGGAGAGTGATATTATGAATAATGATTGTTTATTTTGTAAAATAGTAAGTGGTGATATACCTAGTTATAAGATTTATGAAGATGAGATAGTAATCGCTTTTTTAGATATTAATCCTGATTCTAATGGACACACATTAATTATACCTAAGAAGCATTATTTAGATATGGATGATATGCCATTAGATACTTTAAATCATATCTTTAAGGTAGCAAAAGAATTAAAAGTTAAGTTAGATAGTAAGTTAAACACTGATGGATTAACTTTTGTTCAGAATAATGGTGATATTCAAGAAGTTAAACATTTTCATCTACATTTAAAACCTTACTATAAAGATAATAAGTTAAAAAGTGTCGAAGAAATATATAATATACTAAAAGATAGAGATTAGCCTCTACCTTTTTTCTTTGTTTTAACTTTATACCCTATAGTTTTATTTATATGTCTTATAAGTTTGTCACAAATTGAATTTAATTGATTAGAAAATCTTGTACTAAAATAATATCCCTTATTTTCACTATCAAAATATCTATTAACAAAATTCCACATTTCATTATATAAATAATTAGCAATTGAATCAAGCGTAACAATATTAAGATACATCTCATATATCTTTACAATTCTTTTATCAATCTTATCTATATGTTTAAAGAATAATTCTTTTCTAGCTTCAATACTCCCTAAGTAAGCATTACTTAATAATTCGTAATATTCTTTTTTATTCTTTTTACTATAATATGATCTTTCTAAAGAAACAATCCTACTATGAATACAACTTGAAGGATTATTATTTTGATTATTAAAAAAATCATTAATACCCATTTTCAAGCATTTTTCAATATCTTTTTTACTTATTTCTCCGTTATGTTTAAAATAAATATTATCAACTATATAATAATAATGATTATAAAAAATATTAAAATTATCTTTATCACTATATAAGTCTTTATTCTTTGTATAATTACTAACAAATCCCATAAGTATCACCATTTAATACCTTTTTCGCGTACAAGTTTTTTGATTTTATTATTCATAACACTTACACTCTGTTTTTTTAATCCCACTTGCGCTGCAGTATATTCATAAGTATAACCTTGTCTTAAATAACCTAACATAATTTTTTCCTTATCAGTAAGCATAGCAGAAATAATATCTAATGTGTCATTATTTTCAATACTATTTACAAAGTATGAATCTTTATAGCTAACATTATCTAAAGGACAAATATCATTAGAATTATTATTGATATTATTATTTATTGAATTACATATATGATTAATTTTAGTATTAAAATATCTACTTAAGTATTTATCTTTATTATCACCATCAAAAAAACTGTTAATAAAAACCCACATTTCAAAATAAACCATCTGCTTTATATCATCAATAGAATATAAATAATTACTTTGAGAACTAATATTATTATACATTTGAGTAGCCCTACTATCCATTATGCTAATATATGAATTAAATATTTCTTCTCTTGCTTTAGTATCATTATTAAATGCTTTTTCAACTAGCAAATTCCATTTTTGTTTTGAATCATTATTTAAATATTTTTTCTCATAATTTATAAAACAATTATGAATAAATCTTGATGGATTAGAATTATAATAATCTTTATAAATATAATTACTAATAGCATCTATTAAGACTTTCTCAAAACTTTTCTTACTAATTACTCCATTATTTTTATTATAAAAATTATCTACTATATAGTAATAATGTTTATATAAGTAATTAGCAAAACCTATATCATCATCCTCATATAGCTGTTTTATCATGATATAATCAACTGATTTTTTCATTATATTCTCCTATTAATTGCAGATTCTTCTTCTATATCCTTATTTTTTAACATTTCTAAAGCAGCAATACTATTATTTTCTACACATTTATTTATACGTATTGATAAATCTCTAAGTCTAACTGATACTGCCATCTTTAAATTATAACCTTTATTCTCTCTATCATAAAACCTATTTACAAGATTCCATATATCTTTATATAATACTTGCTTAATATCATCTAATGTATAGGATGTATTAGGAAATTTATTAATAATACTATTATATATAATTATAGCTACATCATCTATCCTATCAGTACAAGAAATAAACAATTCATATCTTACATTAGTATCTCCACTATATGCCTTGTTAATTAGTTCAGTACGATATTCTTTAAGCTTATTTGAAATATATTCTCTCTCATATTTATACATTTTTTCATGAATATATTTAGACGGATTACGACTTTTATTACCTTCAATAATGTAAGAAGCTATAGTATCTTTTAAACAATTCTCTAATAGTTTTTTATCAATTTCACCATTATTTTTATCATATATTTTATCAATAATTGGATAATAATGAATGTATAATAAATGTTTTATTTCATCGCCATATAAATTATAATGTCTTTTTATATTTTCATAATTCAATTTCATACTAGTCACCCCGAAAACGCATTTATTTTACCAAATAATTAAAAAAAATACAAATTAATGTATTTTTATGGTTCTAAAAGTTCTGGTGGGGAGCTAAATTTTTATAATATATTGAAAAATAAGGGCTAATACCTTATTTTTGCTGTTTAAAAAAATTTGGCTTTTTTTGGTGGCTGATAACACTATTTTTTTCACTTTTTTGCATTTCTATCTTTTTTAGTCATTCCACTTACTTTTCCATTTAGTATATACATTAATCTTAGCCTGAAAAATCTAAAATTTCTATATCCAAATGCTACTCTTTTTATTACTTTTATCTTATTATTTAATCCTTCTGTAAATCCATTTGAAAACCTTTTATCTATAAATGAATTAACTATATATGGTAACCAATTTTCTATTGTTTTAGATGCCTCTATCATTTCATTTATTCCGTAATTCTTTACTGTTTCTATCCATTCTTTAAATTCTGATTCTGCATATTCATATGTTGTTGAATGTACTATATCTAAAAATAATTCCTTTAATAAATATGTATCTTTTATTTCTTTACTTATCCCTAATAATTGTTCTCGTAAGTCATATTTTAGTATATCTACCATATGCTTGTTTTTATATCTTTTTGTATATATCCACCAATCTACATCATTACTATATTTTCTAAGTAATGTTACATTCTTTTTGTTCTTCAACATTCTATATTCTTTACTATTATACCCATATTCTTTTTGCAACCTTATTCTCACTTTATCTAGCGCATCCATCACATATCTGGTATAATGGAATCGGTCAACCACATATTTTGCTTTAGGGAACATTATCTGTGTGACCAATAAGTATGGTTCGTACATATCTGATACGACATACTCTACAGAATGCCTGTTTTCACAATATGTAAAATATTGATTCAGGTATTCTTTTTTTCTGCTTGGTAATATATCCATTGCTTTTTTATGTATTGGATCATTTAATATAAATGCATATTTTCCTTCATTTGTATCAGCCTTAAATTCATCAAATGATATTACTCTTGGTAAATTTATTACATGCTCTGGATATTTACTCATTGCATTTTCTAATATTTTTCTTACTGAATCTGATGATACATTATTGCTTTCTCCTATATATTTAATACTTAAATTATAATCTAACAAATCTTTTAATATCTTTTGTTCTAATTTTCTTGATATCGTTTTTCCTTTTTGATTTAAATCAACTTCTTCTGTAAATCTTTTATTGCAGTTATGACATATAAATCGTTTTTTTATTATATTTATCTTACAATCATATTCTACTATTTTTAAATACTTTAATTCTATAGGACTTAGCTTGTCATGAATACTATTTGTATATTTTCCACATTTAGGGCATTTTGCCTTTTTATTCTTGCTTTCAACATAAATTATTTTTATTATTTTTTTATCTTCCTTTCTTTCTTCAAATTTTATAATTTTATATTGATTACCAATGTTAAGCAATTGTTCAACTTCTTTCATTGCCTTCACCTCCTTCTAGCAATATATAAATTGCCATATTATTATACACTAAAAAAGAGATAACTTTTAATATGTTATCTCCCCACTAAATCTTGCAGCTTATATATAAAAAGTCCCCAGTAATTCTTCTTGAGGACTATTTTTTACTCCCCACTATTTCGTGGAGAACCATTTTTATTTTAAAGCAGCTTTTCTAGATAGATTAAGTCTTCCACGTTTATCGTATCCAAGACACTTAACAATCATATCGTCGCCTACTTTTGCAATGTCTTCTACTTTCTCAACTCTTTTTATATCAAGTTCAGAAATATGTACAAGTCCATCACATCCTGGCCATAATTCTACAAAGCATCCAGAATCAATTACTTTAACTACTTTACCTTTATATATCATACCTTCTTCTGGAACTCTTACAACATCTTTAATCATTTTAGCGGTTTTTTCAATTACATCTTTATCAGTATGATAAATAATTACCTTGCCATCATCTTCTAGGTCTACTTTTACTGCATTTACATCATTAACACTAACAACACCACTAGCATCTTGAATAATCTTAGTAATAGTATCTCCACCCTTACCAATAATATCTTTAATCTTTTCAGGATCTACCATAAATGTTAATGTCTTAGGTGCATACTTAGATACTTCCTTACGAGGTTCTTTAATAGTAGCAAGCATTACATCTAATACTTTCATTCTAGCTTCTTTAGCATTAGCAAGTGCTTCAGCAAGTATTTCTTTAGTTATACCTTTAATCTTAATATCCATTTGTAATGCACAAATACCATCCTTAGTACCTGCAACCTTAAAGTCCATATCACCCAAATGATCTTCCATGCCTTGGATATCAGTTAATATTGTATAATCATCGCCATAAGTAATTAAGCCCATCGCAATACCAGCAACTGGATTTTTAATAGGAACACCAGCAGCCATTAAACTCATACATCCTGCACATATACTTGCTTGAGATGATGAACCATTAGATTCAAGTATCTCAGATACAACACGAATTGTATAAGGGAAATCTTCTTCTGAAGGAATTACTTGAGCAAGCGCTCTTTCTCCTAAAGCACCATGTCCTACTTCTCTTCTTCCTGGAGCTCCATATCTTCCTGTTTCTCCAACAGAGAATTGTGGGAAGTTATAGTGAAGCATAAATCTCTTTTCAGTTTCTAAATCAAGTCCATCAAGTATTTGATGTTCACCTAAAGCACCCAAAGTAGTTACAGATAAGCTTTGAGTCTCCCCACGAGTAAATAACGCTGAACCGTGAGTACGAGGTAATAAATCAACACTAGCAGAAAGTGGTCTAATTTCATTCATCTTTCTACCATCTGCACGTAATTTTTCTTTAACTACGATTGCTCTAAAGATTTCATATTCAATCTCTTCAAGAACAAGTTTAACCTTAGTAATCTCCTCTTTTTTCTCATCATCAGTAAGGCTACTATATTTTTCTTCATATGCAGAAACTACATTTTCCTTAATCTCATCAAGTTTATTATACTTTTCAAGTTTATCTTTAATACGTAAAGCCTTATCAATATCATCTTTGCATTTAGTCTCAACTTCAGCTTTTAATTCATCAGATATCTCTAATGCATCATATTCCATTTTTTCTTCGCCAATCTCTTCAACGATTTTCTTTTGGAATTCATTTAACTCTTTAATTGCATCAAATCCAAACATCAATGCATCAAGCATGTCAGCTTCACTAACCTCTTTAGCGCCAGCTTCTACCATGTTAATAGCATCAATACTTCCTGCAACAGTTAAATCAATATCTGATACTTCAGCTTGTTCTACAGTAGGGTTGATAACAAATTCTCCTTTAACTCTTCCTACTTTTACCCCAGCAATAGGCCCATCAAATGGTATTTTAGAAATAGAAGTTGCTAAAGATGAACCAAACATTGCAGCCATCTCTGGTGAATTATCAGGATCAACACTTAAAATTGTATTTACAATTTGTACTTCATTTCTAAAGTTTTCAGGGAACATTGGACGCATTGGACGATCAATCATACGAGCAGCAAGTGTTGCAGCCTCAGTAGGACGTCCTTCCCTTTTAATAAATCCTCCAGGTATTTTACCTACAGAATATAATTTTTCTTGATATAAAACCATTAATGGAAAGAAATCAGATAAAACATTTGCATTCTTTGATACAACAACAGTAGATAAAACTACAGTATCCCCGTATCTTACAAGTACCGCACCTGTTGCTTGTTTTGCAAGCTCTCCTATTTCTACAACTAATTTTCTTCCTCTAAAATCTAATTCATATACTTTCTTCATACATACCTCCATTAAACTATCAATATAAAGACACTCAAAAAAGAGTGTCCAATGTTTTTATTATTTTCTTAAGCCTAATTCTTTAACAACCTTACGATATCTAGTAACATCATGTTTAATTAAGTAATTAAGTAAACTCTTTCTTTGACCAACCTTCTTAAGTAATCCTCTTTTTGAATGATGATCATGCTTATGTTCTTTAAAATGTTCAGTTAAAGAATTAATTTCTTCTGTTAAAATAGCAATTTGTACTTCAATAGAACCAGTATCAGTTTCACTTTTTCCAAACTTTTTAACAAGTTCTGCTTTCTTTTCTTTATTTAAAGCCATAAATATCTCCTTTCTTAGTAATTCACTTAAACCTAGTATAATGCAGGAGCACGTCAAACCAAGATTAAGCAGCACATATAATATACTATAATTTTGATTGTTTTGCAAGTGTTTTTTTCAATTTATCATCGAATTATTACAGATTCAAAATATTGCTCTTGAAACTCTGTTAATGCCCTTATAGCATCATCAGAATAATTTCTATTATTAGAAACAATAAGTTTGTCATCATCATCATTTATTCTATGGATGAGCTCAATTACATTACCTTCATATTGTTCAACTGGTTCAAATACTCCAAGTATATATGCATCTAACTCCTCACCATCACCACTAATAGTATCAGGAATATAACCATAATTAACTGGATAAATAAAGTTATGTTTAGGATGTTTAGGATGTTTAGAACCTAATTTTCTATCAATGATTACGTTAACTTTTTTACCTAAATAATCTTTTGCATTAACTCTATTCATATTAAGCACCATTCCTTTCACTTCGCTCAAGTCACACATAGGAATGAA